>CAYFVA010000017.1:0-20502 GCA_964346265.1 uncultured Desulfobacterales bacterium | reverse complement strand
ATGTGGAAAAAATCGGGCTTGTGAAATTCGATTTTCTCGGATTGCGGAACCTCACGGTTATCAAGAACACCCTTGAAGTACTCAGACAGTCCGGTAAGACGGTGCCGGATATCGACAACCTTGATCTGAATGATGAAAAAACTTTTGAACTTTTACGCGCCGCTGACACCACCGGCGTGTTTCAGCTTGAAAGTTCCGGGATGAAGGATCTGATCCGGAGATTGAAACCGGAATATTTCACCGACATTGTGGCCCTTGTGGCATTGTACCGTCCGGGCCCCCTCGAGAGCGGCATGGCGGACTCCTACGTAGAAAGAAAGCACGGCCGGCAAAAGGTGGAGTATCTGTTTCCCCGGCTGGAAGAAGTCCTGAAAGAGACCTATGGTGTCATCCTCTACCAGGAACAGGTGATGAAAATTGCAGGGCTCCTTGCCAACTATTCCATGGCGGATGCGGACGGACTCCGCAAGGCAATGGGAAAAAAGAAACTCGAGATGATGGAGGAACACCGGAAACTTTTCATGAAAGGGGCCGAGGAGAACGGGCTGGATCTAAAGAATGCTGCGCAGCTTTTCGACCTTATGGAAAAATTCGGCGGATACGGGTTCAATAAATCCCACAGTGCGGCATATGCGCTGATCAGTTACCAGACCGCCTATCTCAAAGCCCATTTCCCGGTGGAATTTATCGCCGCCCTGATGACCAGCGAGATGAACAATACGGACAATATTCTCAAATATCTGGATGAGTGCAAAAGCCATGGCATTGAGATTCTGCCGCCGGACATCAACGAAAGTTCAGCCAATTTCTCCGTGGATAACAACCGGATCCGGTACGGCCTTGCAGCGGTGAAAAACGTGGGAGAGGCGGCTATAGAAGAAATCGTCTCAGCCCGCAACGAGCAGGGACGATTTGAGTCCATCTTTGATTTTTGTGAAAAAGTGGGACCCGGCAAAGCAAACAAAAAAGTGCTGGAATCTTTGATCAAGTGCGGTGCGTTTGATTCCACCGGAGCCGGAAGGAGCCGGATGGCCGCCTGTCTTGAAGAGGCTCTTGATCACGGAGCCAGAATTCACAAGGAAAAGGCGGACTGCCAGCTCGATCTGTTCACTGACACGGACATTGGTGTGAATATTCCCGCCCCTGTTTCCCACCTCCCGGACATAGAGGAATGGGAGGAAACAGAGCTTCTTTTGTATGAAAAGGAATCTCTCGGGTTTTATCTGACCGGCCATCCCCTTGAAAAGTATGAATCCCTGATCCGCAAATACTGCAACGCTGCATCAGATACACTGGAAGAATGTACCGATTCAAGAAACGTACGGATGGGCGGGATCCTCCGGCCGGTAAAGGAGCTGAAGACCAGGAAAGGGGATATGATGGCGTTCGCCATGATTGAAGATACCCGCGGCGGAACCGAAGTGGTCGTCTTTCCGGATACGTATGTGGAAGCTCACACCCTGATAAAAGAAGAGGCGGCGGTACTGGTGGAAGGGACCGTGCAGAAACGGGAGAGTTCCACAAACCTGATTGCTGAAAAAATCATTCCCATAGAACAGGCGGAACAGGAATGGACCGCCGGCATGGTGATACAACTGGATGCCTCTTCATGCGACAAGGAGACGGTGGAACGCCTGAAACGGATTGCCGACCGGTATCCGGGAGAATGCGCCGCATACATTGCGGTCGCCGTACCGGATAAGCCGAAAGTTATCGTTCAGCTGCCAAAGGAGTGCGGGATTGCCTGCGATCCGGCTTTCCTCAAAGAGGTGGAAAACCTTCTGGGGGCCGGTGCCGTCACCACCAAATGTGCGCCCGTCAAACAGAAAAAACAAAACAGAAATTGGCAGAAACGGCGCAAAACCGGATAGATTTTTAATCCAGGTCCTCGAGATCAAAATCATCAAAGTCCGTTAAATCAAAGTCGTTGATCAGGTCGTCATCCTTATGGAAATCCGCTTCATTGAAGGCTTCTTCTTTTTCTTCAACTTCCTGTTTCGGCTGTTTCTTTTTGACTGTGGTTTTCCGGGCAGATTCGCTTATGGCAAACCGTATCCTTTTTACCCCGATGTAGCCGAGATAAACCAGTCCGGCCGCATTGAGAAGGAGAATCAGTATTCCGAATATATTTTTCAGCAGCATAAGAGTTTGAACATTATTAAAATTTGACTCGGTTGTCAATTCCCGCTATAAATACGGAGTCCCAATGTATGAATTCGTTATATGTAGCAGGATTTTTGATTTATTAAAAGGAGAAAACGTATGGGCTGGCTTGGAAAAGTGGTCGGAGGAACACTCGGATTCGCCATCGGAGGACCGATCGGAGCGATAGCAGGTGCCGCGTTCGGCCATTCATTCGACAGAAAAGAGGAAAAATATATATCACACAGGCTCGGTCACCAGGGCGATCTGTCTACCAATGAACAGGCTCAGCTTACTTTTTTTGTGGCCGCCTTCTCCATGCTGGCCAAAATTGCCAAAGCGGACGGGCAGGTTTCGGAAAAAGAGATTTCCTCTGTGGAAGGGTTCATGAAAAATGAACTCCAGCTCGATCCCGAGAGCATGCAGACCGCCAAAAATATTTTCAAGGAGGCGGTCAATTCCAGCGAGCCTTTTGATTCGTTTGCCAGACAGTTTTATGATGTATTCCGGAACCAGCCCCGGATCATAGATCTGATGATGGATCTTCTGCTTCGGGTTTCAACGGCTGACGGCAGCATCAGCCCTGAAGAAGAAAAGCTTCTGTCCACTGCCGCCCAAATTTTCAATATAACGGATGACGAGTATGCAAAACTCCGTTCCGGATACATCAAAGATGTGAACAAATACTATGCCGTTCTGAAAGTAAGCGAAAACGCTTCGGATGAAGAAGTGAAAAAGGCCTACCGCAAACTGGTGTCTGAATACCATCCCGACAAAATCGAGTCAAAAGGACTTCCTGAAGAGTTTGTCAAGTTTGCCAATGACAAATTCAAGGAGATCCAGGAAGCGTATGAAGAGATCAGTAAGGAGAGGGGACTGAAATAATTCATCCGTTTGTGCCAGAGACCGGTTCCACGGTTGCGGTGATCCGTTGCGGGTCTTACGATGAAACAAGTGTTCTGGATGCAGTCAGAGAAGGGGTTTCTCTTTTAGGCGGAGCAAAACGGTTTGTACGGCCAAATGAGAAAATCCTTCTCAAACCCAACCTGCTTGTGGGGGAACCCCCGGAAAAATGCGTTACCACTCATCCGGCCGTTTGTAAAGCCGTGGCCCGACTGTGCAAAGAAGAAGGGGCGCTTCTTTTTTACGGAGACTCCCCCGCCGTGGGCACCACTGCCAAAGTTGCACGGAAAACCGGGCTTTTGGAAGTTGCGGAAGAAATGGACATCAGGCCGGCTGATTTTAAAACCCGGGTTGACGTTTTTTTTGACAAAGGGATCCAGAACAAACGATTTACAGTGGCCAAAGCGGTTTTGGACAGTGATGCCGTGATCAGCCTTCCAAAACTGAAAACCCATGGTCTTGAAAAAATTACAGGGGCTGTCAAGAACCAGTTTGGTTGTATTCCGGGGGCTCTCAAGGGCGAATTCCATGTCCGGCTGCCGGCTGCAGAAGATTTCGCCACCATGCTGGTGGATCTGAACAACTTTATTCATCCCCGGCTGTACGTCATGGACGGCATATTCGCAATGGAAGGAAACGGGCCGAGGGGAGGAACGCCACGCAAAATGAACGTACTGCTGTTCTCGGAAGATCCGGTTGCACTGGATGCAACCGTGTGCCGGCTTGTTCACCTGGATCCCGCCCGTGTGCCCACCATTGTTGCCGGAATGAAGTCCGGTGCGGGAACATTTCTCGAGCATGAAATCGAAATTGTCGGAGAGGATATCCGGGAACTCTCGGTTTCTGATTTTGATGTGAACAGGTATCCGAACCGTCCGTATGAACCCGGATTGTTGGCAGGCATCCTCCGTCGCCGGCTGGTTCCGAAACCGTATATCCGGGAAAACAAGTGCATTCAGTGCGGCCTGTGTGTCCGGATGTGCCCGGCGTTCCCGAAAGCTCTGGCCTTCGGGAACGACAGCGGGACAAAACCGCCTGTATATGACTATGACAACTGCATCCGGTGCTTCTGCTGCCAGGAAATCTGCCCGGAACAGGCGGTTGTTCTGAAAACGCCTGTTCTGCGGAAGATTTTGAATTTTTTAAAAATTTCCTGACGCAAAACCGCCTGAAAAAAAGGGTTTTGTTACATCAGCCCCTTTTCTTTTGCGATGTTCATGTAGGTTTCCACCGTGTTTTTCGGGGGCTCCCAACGCTCGGACGGTTCCACCGGTTCGAGCTCGATGCTGTCAAATTCACAGTTGGCCACGCACAGTCCGCAGCCGATGCAGCGATCCGCATCCACCCGGGCGGTATCCTCCACCGTAACGGCATCCATGGGACAGATGTCTGCACAAACCTCGCATGCAGTGCAGGAGTCCTCATCCACCACAGCCCGGTAGCTCGAGTTGACAAGGCGGGCCGGACGGTCGCTGTTTTTGATGTTCTTGAGAATCTGGCAGCAGCAGTCACAGCAGAGACAGATATTGAGGGGCTTTTTCGCGTTTCCCGGCTGAAGAACAAGTCCGTGCTCAATCCCTTTGTGCAGAACCTCTATGGCTTCCTCCTGCGTGATCGTTCTGCCGATCCCCCGTTCTTCGTAAAAGTACGCCCCGCCGCCGAAGACAAGGCAGGTTTCCATGGGTTTGCCGCAGCCTTTGCCCATTATTTCATGCTCTTTTCTGCAGATGCACGGAGCCAGGACAATTTTGGACTGCTCTTTGACAAGCGTTTCCGCCCGCTCATAATCGGTCACCTCCATGTCTGCATCAATGGCCTCGGAGACAGGAATAACCCGCAGCTGCTTTGTCTTCTGTTTCACCTGTGATTTCATCAGGTAGGGTGCATATTCATTGAAATCCTCGATCAGCTCCGGGGTGAGGTTGTTGACCTGGTACTCCCAGATGCCGATGACGAACTGGGCCTGCATATACAGATCCATCCCGTCTTTGGACGAATGGACAATCAGCCCTTTTTGGCTCATTTCAGCCAGCATTTTTCCCACTGTTTCCGGATCTTTTCCCGCCCGTTCAGCAATACTTTCAACAGGTTCGGGCATCATGTAAAGGTTCAGGGCAAGCGCTGCCTGTTCTTTTGTAAAAAGTCTCTGAAGGATCCGCAATTCCACTCCGGATTCGGTGGACGGAAATCCGCCGGGGGTTTTGTCCAGGTGCGCGGCCAGTTTTTTATATACATCATCCATGGTTATTCATCCTTGTTTATTGTTCGGGTTGAATCGTACCGGTCAAACATGTACCGGCATCCCATTTTTCCACTTGAACGTCAACCATTTTTCCTTTGAGAGAGTCATTCCCTTCAACCGAAACCGTAAGGTAATTCGAGGTTACCACTTTCAGTTGTCCTGTCTGCGGGCTTCTTTTTTCCAGCACAATTCCGTTGAGAACGGTTCCGAAAAAACCGGACGCAAAGGCTCGGTGTTTGGTTGTTGATACGTCTCTCAACCGGGCGCATCTGTCGGTGACGGTTTTGTCCGGTACCCGGTCGGTGAAACCGTACGCCCGTGTTCCTTTTCTCGGAGAAAAGGGAAACACATGCATATACGCAAGGGGAAGGGACTGTACAAGAGCAAGGGTCCGCTCAAAACTCTGGTTTGTTTCCCCGGGAAATCCGGCAATCATATCCGTTCCGATGGAAGCGCTTGGGGCGGCATGGTGGACTTTTTCAATCAGATCCCTGAAAAACTCTGTCCGATAAGGCCGGTTCATTCGTTCCAGAATCATGTCATCTCCGCTCTGCAGGGGAATGTGAAGATGATCGCAGATCGTATGCCCCTCCCGGATCAAATCGAGAATTCCGTCCGAAACTTCCATGGGTTCGATGGAACTGATCCGGATCCGGCTGACCGGCTTTTCACGGACGATTTTTTCAAGAAGATCGGTAAAGGTCGGAGAACACGGCAGGTCAACTCCCCAGTTCCCGATGTGAATCCCGGTCAGGATCACTTCATTGTACCCGGAATCGGAAAGAATCTTCAGGTGTTCCAGGATTTCTTTTTCCGGCATGCTGCGGCTTCTTCCCCTTGCATAGGGTATAATGCAGTACGAGCAGAAGGCGTTGCATCCGTCCTGGATTTTCAGATACGCCCGTGTCATCTCCCCTTTTACGGGAGATGGAAAGGTTCTGAATACGGTGTCGCTGCAGGCAGCAGGAATGGAATTTTCCTGATCTGCATGGAGGCAATGCCCGCCTGACACCATATCGGCAATCCCGAACTTTTGTTCATGACCTATCACCTGATCCACCCCGCTGATGGCTCTCACAGTTTCAGATTCGGTCTGGGCATAACATCCGGTCACAATCAGCCGGGCATTTGGATTGGATTTTCGAATCCGCCGGATTTCCTGTCTGGACTGCATGCCTGCTTTGGAGGTGACGCTGCAGGTATTGATGATACAGACATCGGCCTTGGCGGGACGGTCCGTACGAATCCCCCCCTTTTTTTCAAGTTCTGTGGCCATGCCGTCTGATTCGTACCGGTTCACCTTGCATCCCAGTGTATGGATATAGAATGTGGTCATTGAATAATACCGCCTCCAAGGACCTCATTGTTTCTATAAAATACAGCGGTCTGACCCGGGGCAACCGCGTGCTGAGGCTCTTCGAATTCCACTTTGTATCGTTCCCCCTCCTTGACCACAATGGACCGGGCTCCCGGATGATTGTAGCGGATTTTGGTTACCGCACGGAAGGGAAACTCAAGATCGCTTGAAATCCGGTTAAAAGAATCGATATAAAAGCTTTTTTTAAGAATTTCGTCCCGGGTTCCAATCACGAGTGTATTGTTTCGGGGATCAATGGTCTTGACATAATATGGTTCCGGACCGGGGCAGTTGATTTTCCGCCGCTGTCCCACAGTGAATTTGAAAACCCCGTCGTGTTCCCCCATTACAGTTCCGTCACTTTTGACTATATCCCCTTTTGTTTCTGTAATCCCGGTTTTCCAGGCGATAAACCGGCCTGCATCTCCGTGATGGATAAAGCAGATGTCCTGGCTCTCCTTTTTTTCAACCGGCTCAAGGTTTTCTGTTAAAGCGGTTTTTTTTACTTCGGATTTGGTATACCTGCCAAGAGGGAAAACTCCTTTCGCCAGCAGGTCCGGGGACAGCATGGACAAAAAGTAGGACTGCTCTTTTTGCGAATCCACCCCTTTGAAAAGACGGGTCCTGCCATGGCGGTCCGGAGAGGTTATTGCATAATGGCCTGTGGCGATCCGGTCGGCTCCGAAGGTACGGGCGGCCTCCCAGAGCGCTCCGAATTTTATGGCCTTGTTGCACATAACGCACGGGTTGGGGGTTTTCCCGGCAAGGTAGGTGGAAACGAAATAGGATACGACCCGTTTTTCAAACCCATCGGAAAGATCCACCTGCTGTATGGGAATATCGAGCTGTTTTGAAACAAAAGAAATATTTTTTCGTTCTTTTTCATACCCGGTAATAAAATGAATCCCGAAAAGATCCGTCCCGGATTGCTTCAGCAAATGGCCCGCCAGAAGGGAATCAATCCCGCCGCTCAAAGCTATGGCGACTTTCTGCTTCACTTGATCAAATCTTCGGTATCCTTGGAAAACAGCCCCATGGCTTTTGTCGGACAGGTCAGTATGCAAAGTTCACATACACTGCACATGTCCTGATCAAGCATCACTTCCATTTCAGGCCGTTTGATGTATAAAGCGCCGGTGGGGCAGACAGCGGTACAGGCCCCGCAGTGGGTACATTTTTCCGTATCCCTCCATATCAGATGATCCGGTGTTCTGACCGTTATTCCCTGGTCTTTGAGGAACCGGACCCCTTTTTTGAAGTTTTCCATGGTCCCGGACAGTTCAAGCACCATATTCCCGTCTTTGCTGTTGGATATATTGGCACTGAGGATGTTGAACAGAAGGTCGAAATTTTTGGTCAGATAGCACACGATCGATTTCTGTGCGATCACGGGCGGAAAGTGAAGTATCAGTATTTTTGAGTACAATGGAGCCTCCGGTCAGTAACGATTGTCAACACATAAAGCGACTATTTTATTGAATATACCCGGGAAGGTCAAGATAAAGGATTGGATTTTACCTTCTGATGCCGTATTTTTTCAGTTTGTAATAGAGAAGCTGCCTTGATATGCCCATGGTTCTGGCTGTCATTGAAACATTGCCTTCGTTGGTCTTCAGTGCCTGTTCAATAAAACGTTTTTCCCTCAGTTTTTTCTCCTCGAGAAGGGAGAGATTGTTGTGCTCCATTCCCATGATTTCGTGGGGGTCATTGAACCGGACTTCGGGGGCGTTTTTCCGTAATTCTCCGGCATCCCTTCCGCCCTCCGGATGCTCAAGGTTGATGAAACAGGATTTCAGATGCTGCATATCAATGATCTGGTTGTCTTCGATCATATTGATGGCGCTTTCAATCACATGTTCCAGTTCCCGGATATTTCCGGGCCAGTGGTAATTGTAAAATTTTTCCATTACCTGGTCTGATATGCCTGCCACCTGCTTGTTAATGGCGTGGCTGTGTTTGTGAATGAAGTGACTGACCAGCCCTTCAATATCATCCATGTGTTCCCGCAGGGGCGGAATGGTAATAAACACAACCCCCAGTCTGTAGAAAAGGTCTTCTCTCAGCAGGCTTTTTTTTATGGATTCTTCCGGCGAACTGTTGATGGAGCTGATGATTTTGATATCAATTTCAATTTCTTCAAGAGAGCCCAGTCTTCTGACCTTTTTTTCCTGGATCACACGCAGAATTTTGGCCTGGAGAGCAGTCCCCATGGAATCAACCTCATCCAGAAACAGAGTCCCGCCGTTTGCCTTTTCAAACAGGCCCGGTTTGGACTGTGCTCCTGTGAATGCTCCCTGGGTGGTTCCGAACAGAATGCCTTCAAGCAGGTTTTCCGGAATCGCGGAACAGTTCACCGGTATGTATCTGCGGTCTCCTTTGAATGCATGGTTGTGAATCGCCTGGGCAAACAGCTCCTTGCCCGTTCCGGTCTCTCCGTAAAGCATGACGGGGGAGGGGGTTTTAGCGGTTCTCCTGGCCATATTCAGGGCTTTCAGGTAGTCCATGTTTTCACTGACAATGTTGGCAAAGGTGAACCGGGTGCCGTTGCTGTAGTTGTTTTTGTCTTTGGGTATGGAAACACTGGAAATGGTATCTTCCAGTACATTGTAATCTTTCACGAAACAGACCGCCCCGTTGAGCCGTTTGTTCTGAAAAAGCGGATACACATTGTGGATGGTATTGGCCACTTTTCCTTTCCGCGTTCTGTAGAGCAGGGTGTGATCGATGATGGGGCTTTTTCTGGACAGGCACTGCATGATTTTGCTGGTGGCATGGGTCAGATCGTAAATGTCGGTGACTGTTTTTCCTATGGCTTCATCCGTGCCGATATCATCGATTTCGGCCATGGCGTGGTTGTAATATTTGATCACACCGGCGGTGTCAACGATCAGAACCCCTTCATTGAACAGATCGAAAACAGGGACCATATCCAGGTTATCCAGATCAAGTCGGCTGGAAAGATCTTTTTTTACATATTTTGTTGAATCCATTTAAATTGACCCAGAATTTTATGTTTATCCATGTGTATGCTTTATATTATTTGTTATTCCCAAATATGTCAATATGAATGAAAAGGGTGTAAAAAAATTTTACCCGGTCAAAAGTGTAAAACAATTTTTACAAATTTTACACCCCCGAAAGGAAGAATGGATTATAAAAGGGTTTATTCTCTGAATCCGGATTATCTCCCCCGTGTTGATGCAAAGAGTTTTCATTTTTGCAAAAAAACCGAAAGTCCTTTTTCAAGGCAATCCTGGCGCATTTGACCTGCCTTTGTATTGTATAAGCCTCGTGAATTTCCCTCTGGTGGCATATTAGTTGCTGCGTTATGGGTAAATCTCAATATCTGTGCATACTTCAGAGGGATATGAAGAATCTTTTGAAGAGAAACCACAACCATCAAAGAGAGGGAGCATTATGAAAACAAATGCACGAGTAGTCGTTATCGGCGGAGGATGCGTTGGTGTCAGCATCGCTTACCATCTTGCCAAATACGGCTGGACGGATGTCGCGCTTATTGAAAAACACGAGCTTACATCAGGATCAACCTGGATGGCGGCAGGGAACTGTTCCTTTCATCACGGCGACTATTACGGGTCTGCCATTAACAAAAAGAGTATCGAAATCTACAAAAATCTTGAAAAGGAAACCGGTTACTCTCCCGGATGGCACACAACCGCTTCCATACGAACAGCTGACTGCCAGGACCGGATGGATGAACTCGGCTACACCTACTCCATGCACAAATGCCTTGGCCTGGAAGTTGATTATGTCACCCCTGAAGAAATGGCAAAACTCCATCCTCTGTTGAACACGGAAGGGCTGGTCGGCGGATTGTACTGGCCGGATGACGGGGATGTGGACCCCAACGGCATCACCCAGGCTTTTGCCTCCGGCGCCAAGAAGCTCGGGGTTGAGTTCAATACGCATACCCTGGTGAACGGACTGACGGAAAAAGAAAACGGGGAATGGACCGTGCACACGGACAAAGGAAATATCGACTGTGAGTACGTGGTCAATGCCGCAGGTCTGTGGGCTCCTGAAGTGGCAAAGATGGCGGGCATTGAAATTCCCTCTATTCCCATCGAACACACCCATATTCTCTTTGAAAGCATCGGTGCTGTTTCAGAACGCGATTCCTATCTGCCGCTTGTCCGGGACGGCGATCGGTCCATATATGTCCGGCAGGAGATGGACAGCCTGATCCTCGGCATGTACGAGCGGAATGCAAAACAGTGGTACAAGGACGGCGTGCCCTGGGATTACGCACAGACCGAACTTGAGCCGGATATCGACAACATCGCGGAAAACATCGAACACGGCATCTACCGGTTCCCGATCATCGGAGAGACCGGTTTCAAACACGTAACCGCAGGCCCCATCACGTACACACCTGACGCCAATCCCCTTGTGGGACCGGCGTATCCATTGAAAAATTACTTTCTTGCATGCGGATACAGCTTTGGTATCACCCAGGCCGGCGGCATCGGCCATTATCTGGCCGGCTGGATCATGGAAGGAGAGCCGGAGCTCGATCTTTGGACCGTGGATTCCAGGCGGTTCGGTTCCTATGCCAACTGGGCGTACAACCATGAAAAAATTCCGGAAACCTACGCAAAGCTTTACGACAAAATTTATCCCAACGAGTGGAGAGAAGCGGCCCGGCCCAGCAGAACAAGCCCGATCTACGAATACCAGAAAAAAGCCAATGCATCGTTCGGCGATTACCTTGGATGGGAATGCCCCAACTGGTTCGCCCCCCAAGGAACGGAGCCCAAGGAGGTACCGACCTGGAAGCATTCCAACGCGTTCGAACATGTGGACAGAGAGTGCAAGCATGTCATGAACCATGCGGGCCTTTTGGATCTCACCCGGTTCGCCAAAACCAAAATCACCGGCCCCGGGGCGGAAGAATGGCTCAACTATCTGACCTGCCAGAAAATTCCTGCAAAAGACGGCCGGGTGGCTCTCACCCCGGTGCTGGATGACCAGGGCCGTTTCAAGACCGATATGACCGTCACCCGGGTCCGGGAAAATGAATACTTCCTTGTCACCGCCAGCGTGGGCAAACGACACGATCAACATCTTCTGCTCCGCGAACTTCCTTCGGACGGCTCTGTTGAAATGGAGGATCTCACCTACAAAATGGGCTGTTTCGTGATTGTCGGCCCGGACAGCCGGAATGTTCTGGAAAAAGTCTGCTACGGAGATGTCTCAAAGGAAGCCATGACGTTTGCCGCAAGCCGGGAGATCCATGTGGGCCGGATCAAATGCATGATCAACCGGATCAACTACGTGGGAGAACTCGGATACGAAATATTCCATCCCATCGAGCAGCAGGCGCCCCTCTTTGAAACCCTCATGGAGGCAGGCAGGGAATTCAAGCTTGAGATGACCGGTATGTACGCCATGGAATCCATGCGGCTTGAAAAAGGGTTCCTCGCCTGGAAAGCGGAACAGACCGTCCATCACAATCCCCTGGAAACAAACATCGACTGGACCGTGAAATGGAACAAGGACTTCAGGGGCAAGGCGGCACTGGAAAAGATCAAGCAGGAGGGCGTTAAACAGAAACTTGTGGCCCTTGTCATTGATACCGATGGTGCAGAGGCCCTTGGATACAACGCCATATTCAAAGATGGAAAATACGTGGGAATGACTTCGGCCGGAGGCTACGGCCACAGAATCGACAAGAGCATCGCGCTCGGCTATGTCACCCCGGACCTTGCTGCACCGGGTACCGAGCTTGATGTTAATATCCTGGGAGAGAACAGAAAGGCCACGGTGGAAACCATGCCGCTCTATGATCCCGACAACAGCAGAATGAAGGCATAAAAAAACCAGGACCGGGCGGCTTTCGAATAAAGGCCGCCCGGTTTGATCATTGTAAACCGTGTAAAGAGGATGTGGATATGCAAGTTTATGTGTGTGCGAAACATGTACCGGATACGGCGGCAAATATCAAAATTACAGGGGAAAACGATTACGATACCACCAGCCTGAAGTTCGTGGTCAATCCGTACGATGAATACGGGCTTGAAGAGGCGGTGCGCCTTGTAGAAAAAGCAGGCCAGGGGGAGGTTGTTATCGTAACGGTAGGGCCGGCCCAGGCTGCGAACACCATGCGCTCGGCTCTTGCCATGGGAGCGGCCAGGGGTATTCTTGTGAAATCCGAAGGCAAGTTTTTGGACAGCCGGACGGTTGCCAAGGCTTTGAAGGCGGCCATTGAAAAAGACGGATCTCCTGACATGATTTTCACCGGAAAAACTTCAGTGGATTCCGAAGGATCCCAGACCCCTTACAGGGTGGCCAGAGAATTCGATTTTCCTGTGGCAAATGAAATCAATGCCCTGGAGATCAAAGACGGCACCGCTACCGCGGAGAGGGAAATCGGAGGCGGAGACAGGGAAGTTCTTGAAATGTCCACTCCCTGCGTTATCGGGACCACTAAAGGGTTGAACGAACCCAGATATCCCAAATTCCCCGACATCATGAAAGCCAAGAAAAAGGAAATCAAGGAGTTTGAATTAGATGAGCTCGGGATTGATACATCCGCTTCAGACGGCGCCCCTGTGAAGCTTGAACCCGTTCCTGAACGGTCGGGCGCCAAAATCATGCAGGGCGGCAGTGTCAGGGAGAGTGTGGAAGAACTGGTCAAAACCCTGAAGGACAACAAGGTCCTGTAGAAAATCATATGATACGGAGGATGTACAATGCCTAAAACCGGTGTATTAATCGAGACGGAAAACGGGACAGTGAAAGCCATCAACTATGGTCTGCTCACTGCCGCCATGGGAAATAAGGAAAACGAAGTAGTCGCTTTTGTAACCCAGGATATTGCTGCTGACGTGAAAGATGATCTTGCCGCCTACGGAGCTTCAAAAGTCGTTCAGCTCGGTGTGGGTTCCGGTGACATCAATTCAAGCCCTGATCTTTGCGCAAAAGCCCTTGCCGCTGCTGTGGAAGAATTCGATCTGCAGTATGCGGCAGGCCTTGCAACCGCTCCGGGAAGGGATATATTCGGCAGGCTCGGCGCGCTTCTCGAGGTGCCGCTGGTATCGGATATCCAGAGCATCGATTACAGTGCAAAAACCGCTGTAAAGTCCCATTTCTCCGGAAAGACAATGGCCACTGTCAAGGTGGAGGGCACGCCTGCCCTCTTTACCGTCCGGCCGAATGCGGTGGATCCGGTGGAAAACCCTGTAGAAGCGGAAGCCGGTGAATTCAGTGCGGATGTCACCGACGGACCCAAAGTCACTGTCAAGGAAGTGAAAGCTACTCAGCAGGACAAGATGGAGCTCACCGAAGCCCCGATCATCATCACCGGCGGCCGCCCCATCGGTGCTCCGGAAAATTACAAGATGCTGGAAGAATGCGCAGATGCCATCGGCGCTGCAGTTGGGGCCTCCCGCGCTTCAGTGGATGCAGGGTTCGCCCCCCATTCCATGCAGGTGGGCCAGACCGGAAAAACCGTCAGCCCGAACCTCTACATTGCATGCGGGGTGTCAGGCGCGGTTCAGCATTTTGCCGGAATGAAGACCTCCAAGGTGATTGTTGCCATCAACAATGACAAAGATGCGCCGATTTTTGAAAAGTGCGATTACGGCATTATCGGTGATATGTTCGAGGTGGTTCCCGCGCTGACGGAAGTTTTGAAGGAGTCAGCAGACAAGTAAACCGGACGGAAATTTTGGGGGAAATGGAATGGGGAGCTATTATATCATCAAGTCAGTCATAATGCTGGCGGCACTGGCCGGCGCTTTCGGGCTCTTTTTTGTCAAAGTCAGGCATCTGTACCGCCTTATGGTTTCCGTGGAAGGAAAATCCGGGTTTACCCTCGAGAGGGTAGGGGACAGGATCAGAGAAACCATTGCAGATGTGCTCGGACAACGCAACGTCAGACGCAAAACATGGGCCGGATGGGCCCATACGCTGATTTTCTTCGGGTTTATCGCGGTCCAGCCCCACTCGCTGGAATTGATGATCAAAGGGGTCATTCCCGCCTTTGAGCCGGGTCTTGTTATACCGGGTATCTATTCCGCTTATCTGTATATTGCAGACATACTGGCGCCTCTTGTGCTCATCGGACTTGCCTACGCACTTTACAGGAGAACGGTGGTGAAACCTCCTTATCTTACAATGGGAAAGGACGCCAACTACATTATTCTCTTCACCAGCGTGATCATCATCACCTTTATGCTGATCAACGGGCTTGAAGCCCTGATGCCGGCCGGAGAGCACGGGTTCAGCTATGAGAATGTTTTTCCCGTGTCCGGTGTCTTTATATCGCTTCTCGGTCTTGGGGGGCTAAGCGGGACCGGTCTTACCGTACTGTACGAAATCTGCTACTATATCCACATCGGCACGATTCTTGGGTTTCTGATTTACATACCCGGCTCCAAACACCTTCACCTTCTTGCAGCCGTTCCCAACGTGTTCGTGAAACCTCTTGAAAGAGAAAAGGCGATTGCAAAAAGCGATCTGGAGGATGAAGAGGCGGAAACATTCGGGCTCACCAGGGTCAGTGAAACCAGCTGGATGAATGTGCTCGACTTCTATGCCTGCACGGAGTGCGGCCGATGTGAAGAGCAGTGTCCGGCTTCGAACACGGATAAACCGCTGTCTCCCAAAAAGCTGGTCCATGACATGAAAGAGGAGCTTTTCGACAACAGTGAAGCGATACTTGCAAAAGAGTATGATTCAGTGAATCCGATCATCCGGGATGACAGCAGAGTCACCGAAGATGAAATCTGGTCCTGCACCACCTGCCGGGCATGCGAAGACATCTGTCCGGTGAACATCCAGCATCTGGATGTCATGTTTGAAATCCGCAAACAGCGGGTGCTGATGGAGGCGGAGTTCCCGCCGGAACTGGTGGAACCCTTCACAAGTCTCGAGAACCAGGCCAATCCCTGGGGATTTCCTGCAGACTCCCGTGCGGACTGGTGCAAAGACATGGATGTGCCTCTGATGGCGGACAATCCGGATGCGGATATTCTCTGGTTTGTGGGCTGTGCCGGATCATTTGATGACAAAGGCAAAGAAGTTTCCAGGGCCATGGCAAGGGTGCTTCAGAAGGCCGGAGTCAATTTTGCCATTCTCGGCCCGGAAGAGGCCTGTAACGGAGATATGGCCAGAAGGGCGGGCAATGAATATCTCGCCCAGATGCTGATCATGCAGAATGTGGAGGTCCTCAACCAGTACAATCCCAAAAAGATCCTCACCGGCTGCCCCCACTGCTACAACATCATAAAGAACGAGTACCCGGATTTCGGTGCCTCGTATGAAGTGGTTAACAACACCGAACTGATTCAACAGCTCATTGACCAAGGGAAATTGAACGTAAAACAGGAGTCAATGGAAAAAATGACGTTCCACGATTCATGTTATCTCGGCAGATGGAACGGCATCGTACAGGCCCCCAGGGACATCCTCAACAGGATCGGCAAAACGGATATCATTGAACTTGAGCGATCCGGGTACAAGGGTTTCTGCTGCGGAGCCGGCGGTTCCAGAATGTTCATGGAGGAAACCCTCGGCAAACGGATCAACAATGAAAGGGCGGAAGAAGTGGCCGACTCCGGCGCGGATGCAGTGGTCTCCGCATGTCCCTTCTGCCTGACCATGCTGACGGACGGGCTTATGGAAACCGGATCAGACATGAAGATCAGGGATATTGCCCAGATTGTTGATGAAGTGATTGAATAACCATGGGGAACCTCGGCAAAAAAGAGGATAAGGTCACTTTTTATAACCAGATATAGGAGATTCCATGCAATGAGAAAGAGGCACAAAAAAATTATCCGGCTGTTTGACTCAGCCATGGATGCCGAAACCAGCTATCAGTTCCAGAAGGCGAAAAAGTACTACAGGGAAGTTGCGGCCGAGTATCCCAAAAGTCCGGAAGGAGCTGTGGCAAGAGAGCGTATCGAGGACATGGACGCCCTTTCCAAGGAAAAACGGCTGTATAAAAAAATTGATAAAAACGCCCGTCGGATCCTCACCGAGATCGGAATGGATATCTCTTCAAGTCCTCAGCTGATGGAAATCCTGATGGAGGCCGACGCCATTGATTTTGAAAACGAGAATGCCCTTTTTCTCCCCTTGAAAGAGGAATATGTGGAAGAATGCCTTGATATGGCTCCTTTAGAGCTTGAAGAAGATCCCGGGGGCAACGCTTTCGGCGTCGGTGCCACTCCTCCGTTTCTTTTACGGCCCGGACGGGACGATCTTCTGCCTGCCACAAAAGAGGAGTTCGAGGATATCTGCAGGGTTGCAGGGGAATACAGAGACAGTATCGGAATTTTCAGCACTCCGGTTGCGACAGACAAGAGCATTTCAGACATCGAGTCCGCCCGCCTGATGGAAAAACACTTTGCCGACTTGAAAATGACCTATACGAAAAACATGACGGACGAGGATATCGAGTTTTTCAAAGGCAAAGAGGACTGGCTGGACGGCACCAGTTTGATCACCTCATTGAGTTTCATGCCCTCCATGGTGGATTCTTTTATCAGAAGCATCAAAAACTGCAGAAACATCCTGCTTCTGGATCTCACCATCGCAGGCTCCAGCGGCCCTGCAAGCCCGGAAGCCCTTTTAACCCAGGTGCATGCCCAGGTGCTTTTCATGATCATTCTCGCCCAGACCATCAAGCCCGGGGTGACCTGTGTTCACGGGGGAATTCCTGATGTGCTCGGCAGCGGCGGGGACCTCGATTACAGTGATCCGGGGCAGCCCATCATCAATTCAGCCATGGCCCGGCTCAACATGTGGGTGACCGGATTGCCGTCCGCCCAGTCCGGGGGAAGCACAAGCATCATCAATGATATCGAGCTTGCAGTGGAAGAATCCGAGATGAGCCGGAACACGCTTCGTGAATACGGGGTGCATATTTGCCGGCACTCTCTTGGTGCTCTCGGCAGTCTGAATTACTTCAGCAAGGAAAAATTCATCCAGGACTGCGAGCGGGAACGGGATGCAAGGAGCATCTGGATGAAAACCCGGCATGATTTTGTCATTCCGCTTCATCTGCCCGAAGATCGGCATGTGATCACAGGAATACGGGAAATCATCGCCAAAGGCGGGGCAAAGAACGCGGATCACACACTGAACAACATCGACTCTTTTAACAAGTGGCATGCCAATCTCATCGAAGTCTCCAGAGAAAAAGTCTACTATCCCGACCTCATGGACACGATTAAAAAACATATAAAAGGTGTGGAAAGAACAGGTACAGCTGAATATGAAACCCAGCTTGCCGCGTCGGTGGACGGCCAGGATGCCGGTACGGAATAACGCGTTTGCAGGAGAATGCATTGACACTTGAAGAGAACATTATACGGATATTGGATCAAAACCGGGTGGCGTACAGCGTACACGAGCATGACCCTGTATACACGAATCCGGCCATGGCTGAAGCCCTGGGCACTGATGAGGCGCAGACCGTCAAATCCCTCGTGCTGATGACCAAGGAAAAAGAAATGGCGGTTCTGGTTTTGCCCGGGGACAGACGGGTGGACTGGAAAAAGGCGGCAGCCGGCATGGGAACCAAAAAGGTTTCATTTGCGAAACCGGAAATGGTGAAAGAATCGGTGGGCTGCGAGGTGGGCTGTGTCCCGCCTTTCGGCCAGATGACCGAACTGCCTGTCTACATGGACCCGGAACTTTTAGACAAGGATACCGTCTATTTCAATCCCGGGGTTCATGATAAATCTTTACAAATTAAAGCCTCGGATTTAAAACGGCTTTGTAACCCAAAATTTATATAACCGGCCAAGGAGATGAATATGCTGAACAAGAAAAACAAGCCCCTGTGGGGAGAGAGAAAACCCCTGAAGTCCAGCTATGACGCGGTCATAGTCGGAGGAGGGCTCCATGGGCTTGCCACTGCCTATTTTCTTGCGAGAGACCATGGTATCAAGAATGTTGCCATTATAGAGAAGAACTATATCGGTTACGGCGGCGCAGGGAGAAACACCGCAATCGTCCGGGCGAATCAGAGAACCCAGGAAAACGTACCTCTTTATAATGAGGCCCTCAAACTATGGCCCGTTCTGACAAAAGAACTCAATTTCAACCTGATGTTCAACAACTGCGGCAACCTCAACCTGATGCACAGCGAGGCCGCCATGAAAGCGGCCCGAATGAACATCAGCACGGCCCAGTTCCTCGGCGTGGAAAGCCACCTTCTGGATGCAAAACAGGTCAAGGAGATGGAACCGGCCATCAATATCAGTGAGGACATCACTTATCCCATCCACGGGGCCATGTTCCATCCGCCTGGAGGAATCGTCCGGCACGATGCCGTTGTCTGGGGCCTTGCAAAGGGTGCCGCCAAAAACGGAGCTGAAATTCATCAGGATACGGAAGTGACCGCCATCAACACGGAAAAAGGCAAAATTTCTTCCGTGGATACCACAAGAGGAAAAATCAATACGTCAAAAGTCCTTGTTGCAGCGGGTGGATATTCCTCAGCCGTTATCAACGAGATGCTCGGGATCAGGCTGCCGATCAGCGCGCTTACCATCCAGGCGATGGTCACCCAGCCGATCAAACCGCTGTTTGATCATGTCATTTCATCCGGTGCCTATCATGTATACTGCAACCAGACACTCAAAGGGGAGATTGCAACCGGAGCGCATATGGACGACTGGCCTAACTACACCACACAGACCACGGCCCATTACATCAAGCACCAGGCCGAAGCACTGACCCAGTTTCTTCCCTGCCTGAAGGGACTCAAGTTCATGAGGATCTGGGGGGGGCTTGCCGACATGACACCGGATATGGCACCGATAATGGACGGAAACGATCAGATTGAAGGCTTTTTCATGGACTGCGGATGGGGATATTTCGGATTCAAATCCTGCAGCTCCACAGGAAAATACATGGCTGAATTCATGGCCACGGATGAATATCCTGATATACTGAAACCATTTACCATGAGACGGTTCGAGCAGCACAGGCTGATGGGCGAGACCCCCGCACTGGTCAATTACAGTGCGGATAACTGATGAACCGTGGCCTGTCGGAATACATACCGTTTGAAACGGTTCGGCATGGACAGCCAAGCATAAAGGAGAATTACAACATATGGCACTGACATTAACCTGCCCGGTATGCGGGAAAAGAGATGGATATGAATTCAGGTACGGCGGAGAGGACAAGGGGCCGAGACCTGATGAAGAGGGACTCACCCCGGAGACCTGGTGTGATTACGTACACATGAACAACTGTGTTGCCGGAGTTCAGAAAGAATGGTGGTATCACAGGGACGGATGCGGCGTGTGGTTTTCCACTCACCGGGATACAACCACCAACCTTGAAATATCAGATTCGGAGGTAAAATAATGAACAGACTGAAAAATCTGCCGACTTTACGCGTAGATACTTCCGAAAAAGTATCCGTCACCTACAAAGGCAAACAGTATGAAGGGTATAAAGGGGATACGGTGGCCTCTCTGCTGTATGCCAACGGCGTACGTGTCTTTGCAAGAAGTTTGAAATACCACCGGCCGAGAGGTCTTTACAGCCTGGACGGGGAATGCAGTAACACCTGCATGCAGATCGACGATATCCCCAATGAACGCGCTGAGAATATTCAGGCCAGGGACGGCATGAACATCCGGGAGCAGAACGTCAAAGGATCCGCGGAAAACGACATGATGGGGTTTATTGACAAACTCGACTGGGCCATGCCGGCAGGTTTCTATTACCATACCATGCACAAGCCGGCCAGCATGTGGCCCGTCGCAATGAAGCAGATCCGGAAGGCCGCAGGTCTCGGCACGCTGAGTCAGGATTTCGACCGGCATGAACGGTTTGATCAAATCTTTCCCAAAACCGAAGTCTGCGT
>CAYFVA010000016.1:0-20917 GCA_964346265.1 uncultured Desulfobacterales bacterium | reverse complement strand
GAGTCAAGCTCCGTTGTGATGCTGTACATCATTTCTGTTTTCATATGAAAGTCCGTGCCATCTTTCCGGTTTTCCATCATGATATTCCATAACAAATATCATGCCACTCTTGCCGGAAAGAAATAATCCATCGGAATTACAACGGATATAAACAATTGCGCTCTGATTGAATCCATGATACCTTCAATTGTATATGCATATAATGCACACACACCAAACATAAAATGAACAAGGATACCGGATATTGAAACAGGCGAGACTCGATTCAAACGAGCGGGAATTTTTCCGCACGGTATACCATGCCGCATTCGCCAACCCGTTCGGCACGGTCCGGGAAAAACTGGACCACAAGCTGTCCGGCCTTTTTCCGTCCGCCTCCCACAGGGAAAGCACGGACCGGTGTATCCAGGAGGTGGACCGGAAAATAAAAGAGCTTGAAAATCAGGGACGGGGCACCATCAGCGCATTCAGGGGCCAGGACAGGAGCATCATGGCCATCGTGTTCCTGTTTGACATTTTCCACAAATTCCGGGACCGGTTCGACCGGCTCATCATGGACCAGATTAATGCCGGAGACGATTCCATAAAGGTCCCTTTTGCTGATGAAGCCATGTCCATGCTGCACCGGAGAGGGTTTGAGGGCGACACCCTGCTTCACTACTTCGCCCTTTCCTACCAGCTTCGGCGGGCGTTCTACTTTATATCCAACTCTCTTGTGGGGGAGAGCGCGTGCATGAAAAACCTGAAAAAACACCTGTGGAACAATGTGTTCACCCACAACATCGAATTTTACGACAAGTTCATGTGGAACCGGATGGAGGACTTCTCCACCCTGCTTCTCGGGGAGACCGGCACAGGAAAAGGCACTGCGGCCATGGCCATCGGCAGAAGCGGGTTTATTCCGTTCAACGAAAAGACGAACACGTTCCGGGAAAGCTTCACCCGGGCATTCAGCTCCCTGAACCTGTCCCAGTTCCCTGAAGCACTGCTGGAGTCCGAGCTTTTCGGCCACAAAAAAGGTTCGTTCACAGGGGCGGTGGAAGACTACAAAGGGGTTTTTGACCGGTGCAGTCCGTACGGTTCGATCCTGCTCGACGAAATCGGGGAGATCCCCAACCATGTCCAGATCAAGCTTCTCCAGGTCCTCCAGGACCGGGTCTTCACACCGGTGGGAAGTCATTCGACCTCCCGGTTCCACGGCAGGGTGATTGCCGCCACCAACAAATCCATTGACAGCATAACCAAGGGTCAAGTTTTCCGGGACGATTTTTACTACCGGCTGTGTTCGGATATCATCAAGGTACCGCCCTTGAGGGACCGGATCAGGGAAGATCCACAGGAACTGGAAATTCTCCTTGAATTCACGGTGGAACGTATGACCGGCACAAGAAGCGAAAAACTGATTTCAAAAATCAAGCGGGTGATTCAAAAGGAGCTGGGGCCTGACTACCGTTGGCCCGGCAACGTCCGGGAGCTGGAACAATGCGTCAGAAGTGTCCTTTTGCGGCGCACCTACAAAGGCGGGAGTGAAGCTTTTGAACAGACGGAACATCTGACGGAAAAACTGGTGAACGGCATCCGGAACAAAAACATGGATCTATCCGAACTGGTTTCCGGTTACTGCACGCTACTGTACGAAAAACACGGCACTTACGAAAATGTGGCCAGACAGACCGGCATGGACAGAAGAACCGTGAAAAAATACATCAACGGATCCTGAACACTGGTTTCAGTCTATTCCACGATTTCCAGCAGAATTCTTTTTTTGGTTTTGGCGGATGTACAGGCCAGTATCGTCCGCATGGCCTGGGCGGTCCTGCCTTTCTTCCCGATGATCTTCCCGAGATCATCCTTGGCTACCCGCAGCTCCAGAACAGTGGTCTGCTCTCCGTCGATCACTGAAACCTTCACCTGGTCCGGGTCATCCACCAGCGCCTCCGCGATATACTGAATCAGCTCTTTCATAACTCGATTCCCCTTTCTGCTTGAGAAGTGTAAGACGTAATCACAACACATGCCGTTTCCGGCATGATCCAATGTTGGAATAGGAATTACCTCTATCGATACCCCATTTTTCATCAAATGTAAAGGTTGTTCGGCCATCGGAAATAAATAATTCCGGAGTGGAAGGGAGGGAAAAACCTGCAAAACGGCGCCGCCGCCCGCAAAAATCCCGACAGCGCCGTTCCTTGTTTATGTGTATATGCAGGTTATTTGAATTCGTGAACGAGAATAAAGTCATTGTCGGCACGGGTTCCGTGGCAGCCGACACATCCGGCGGGTTTGCCGTATTTGTCGGCTTTGCCGTCCGGGCTGTATTTCGCCCAGTACCAGTCCCCGTCTCCGGGATTGTATCCTTGTTTCTTGTACATCACCGTAATGGCTTTAAGCTCTTTGTCCTTTCCATAGTTTTCCTTGACGGCTATACTGCCGTACTGTACCGGCGGCCTGCTGGAGTTATAGGCCCGGTCATTCACGTATACTTTGTGCAGGGGCCCATGCGGGGCGCGTCCCGGCTGCATGCCCTGATGATCGGGCCAGAATTCCCATGACTCATACGGGGATTTTTCCGTGATGTATTTCCACAAGTCCGCCGGATCCGCTTTGGGCATTTGGCTGGATTGGGCATAGGCCCAGACTGCAAATCCGATAATAAACAAAATCATAACCGTCAGTGTTTTTCCGGTTTTCCCATTCATAAAAGACCTCCTTTTTCTTAGTTATGTGTCAAATGTCGCCAGTGTCAGCGACATTACTGCGGGTTATACAATCCCATTACTCCCATTTTCGACCTTTGGCAAAAATGGGAGTCGGTAAAACGATTGTTATCGATTTTAATTATTAGTCGGCTGTTCGTTTAAAACCTTACAAAAAAATTTTGCCGGACCGGAAAGATAAAAAAACGATCCGCTTAAAAACAGGTACCTGTGGTTTATTGCAGATGCGCCTTCAGCCTGTTTTTGATACGGTCGGCGGCATCCCGGGGGAGTCCTTCAGCCGGCACCGCCTGAAGAGATACGTCTTCCTGTCGTGCGGAAAGATCGCGGATTATATGCAGCTGTTTTCGGAAACGCCGGCAGTATCTGCACATGGCCAAATGGAACCACAACCCGATCCGAAGGTGTACCGGCAATTTTTGATCCATGGACAGCGAAACCCGCTTGGATGCTTCACGGCAGGTTAACATATGCATCTCCTCAACTGTTTGCCCCGGTCCCGTTTTTTTCAAGACAGGTTCTCAGTTTCACCCGGGCCCGATACATAAGGACCCATAAGTTGGTCTTGCTGATATTGAAAGTATTACAGATTTCATCTGAGTCAAAGCCATCCAGCTCTTTCAGTGAAAACACCCGGGAAAGCCGTTGGCCGAGACTTTGAAGGCAGTTGAAAAAAATGTTCAAGAACTCCTGCTGTTCAATCAGGTGTCCCGGATGGGTCTTCCACTTTGCAGGACCGGATATCCACCTGCCCTTTTTGTCGAAAAGGACTTCAGCAGGATCTTGCTCGAAGTCCATATGTTCAACAGTCTGCTTTTTATAATGTGTATTGAAATGATCAATGAGCTTGTGTTTCAGTATTCCGGTCATCCAGGAAAAAACCGAGGAACGGCCTTTGAATGAATCTTTTGCTTTCAAAGCGGCCAGAAACGTCTCCTGTACCAAATCTTCCGCAACTTCCGGGTCCCGGACTCTTGCCAGCGCATACCGGTACAGCCTGTCTCCGTAAAGATCCACCCATTTTTCCGGAGGGTCAGGGAGTAAATGGCAATCTGACTGCTGTGGGTTCGGCATTACAACATCCTGTTTTGTGGGACCGGTAAGATAAATGGTAAACGAATAACGAATTATCAGTATAACAAGCCTGGGCTTATCTTTCAATCCTCTTTTGACAAATATTTCGCAAGGATCTTTTTATTCCCGGCGCTTATGAATTCTTCATCCCCCATGTTCGAGATCATCCGGTCGATGGTGGCGGCCCACTGGTTTTCCGTTTTGGACGCCTGGACAACCCGTTCCAGGTCATGGCACAGGGTGCATTTTCTCTCAAGAATCGTTTTTCCGATCTTTCCGGAAACCTTCCCGGCCTGATTGTTTTTCCGCTCCTTTTGCTGGTTGACCAGAAAATAAATAATCTGCTTGACTTCAAACGGACGGATGTTGGGTGCATCAATGCGTGCCATCCGGTTGACCGTATCCGACCACCCTTTTTTTGTTTTAAATGATCGGAACACCCGTTCAAACGTATGGCACTTGCCGCATCTTTCAAACAGGAAATGGCGGCCGGTTTCATTATCCAGGATGTCTTCGTCCGCAGCGGATATTGCAGTGTAGCGGATATCGGACCGGTGAAGATAATAGTAGCCCGCCGTAAGTATGACAAAAACCACTGAAACGGAAAAAATACCGGCACCCAATAAGAACAGGTACCGGGTAAACACCTTGTACCGGCGGGCAATGAGGATTTTCAGCGCCAAAAGCGGGACTGTAAAAATCGCAAAGGCAATATGAATGATGGTTTTTGCATTCATTTCCTCCTGTAAGGAGCCGGCTTTTTGAACCATCACCGCCAGCATAAAGAGAAAGACCGCCGCAAACAAATAGCCCAGCAGCCGGTGGGCGAGAATGAGCCTGCCGGCTGCCGGCCGATCCATGGGTCTTCCCTTGAGTTCGATCATTACGGCTGCTGCGGCGCCCCCTGCAACAAGGAACAAAAGCGATAAAAGAGAATTTACAAAAGGATTCATTGATTTCTCCCTCAAGCCATTTTAATACCGGTAATCCGGGACAGTTCCGGTTCCAATGCAACCAGATCGTTCCGGTTCAACTCATTCAAACCGGATTTCCCGCAAATACGGCAAATTGCCTGAAGCTCCCCGGTAGCAGCCCGGATAAACCGGGCGACTTTTTCCGCTCCCTTTTCCACATCCAGGCGGGTTCGAAGCTCGGGGTTCTGGGTGGCGATTCCATACGGGCAAACCCCTTCATGGCATTTACGGATATATCGGCAGCCCAAAGCGATTTTCAAAGCCCCTCCGAGATAAACTGCGTCCGCTCCCACAGCCAGTGCCTTGGCCACATCAGCGGCGTGACGCAGACCGCCGGTGGCAACCAGGGTCACCCGGTCGGCAAGTCCGTTCTCTTTTAAAAAATCGGCTGCTTTAGGCAGAGCATATATCAGCGGCAGTCCCACATGGTCTTTTGAAAATACGGGGGCGGCACCGGTACCGCCTTCACCTCCGTCAACAACCAGCACATCCGGGATATGGGATTGGGAAAACACCGCCCTAAGATCCGCATCCAAATGCCCGCCCGCCATCTTGAGGGATACGGGTTTCCCCCCGGTCATCTCCCGGAGCTGATGAATCCGTTCGGCCAATTCACCGGGAGAATTTATATCCAAGTGGCGGGCGGGTGAGACTGCGGTTTGACCGGTGGGAATTTGACGGATCCGGGCGATTTCAGCCGTCACTTTTGCGCCTGGGAGCTTTCCGCCCATGCCGGGTTTTGCGCCTTGTGATATTTTTATCTCGATCATGTCCGCCTGAAGCATCCGGTCCTCGGATACTCCGAAACGCCCGGTGGAATACTGGAGTGTAATTTTTTCAGCCAGCTGTCTTTCTTCATCAAGCATACCTCCTTCACCGGTGTTGGCAATGGTGCCTGCCAAGGAGGAAGCTTTGGCCAGGGCCATTTTGGCTTCAAGGCTCAGGGCCCCGAAAGACATGCCTGCATTTAAAATCGGAGTCTCCGTGGTGATCGGCTTTTCCGCGGTTTTTCCCAAAGTGACCCGGGTATCTACGGGTTCTTCATCCAAAAGAGGAGGCCGGGCCACCTGTCCCGGCAGAAACAGCAGGTTGTCCATGTTGAGAAACCGGCGGGTGGTGCCTTTCCCCTCGAGAAAATAATGACCGGATTCCGCAGCTTCGCTGATAATCATGCGGCTTTTCGTGTCCCATTGTCCAGGGGCTTTCATAAGTGCGTCCGGAATAAAATGTTCAGCCGGTGTGCCGCAGACCGGGCAGAAATGAAAATCCAAGACCCCTTCATGTAAATGCCCGCAAACCGGACAATTGTAAACTTTCATATATATCCCCCGATTCGAAATGTACCCGTTGTATCGCCTTTTCAAAGGTTTCTATTTCACGTTCGTGTCGTCACGGGCCTTTTTAATGACGGCATACACCAGATACGCTACAAAACAGAACAGAAGAAAAGCCAACACCCATCCAATGACAGTACATGTGGTTTCGTATTTACACGGCAACCCGATTTGAATATTCATACGCTTTTATACAGGCCTCCCTGTCTTTATTTCGGACCGTTACTTCTTGTTTTCCCTGCCCTGACAGGGCATGATGGTTGTTTTTAATTTTTGTCCACCCATAAGCGCTTATAATCAAAATGTTTCATACCGATAAGGTTATATTTCACCACTTCGAAGTTTGGACTTAAGTCAAAATCTTTTGGTGAAATCTGGGTATAATGCCTCATCATGAGGCCGCCTCCATAGGGATTGCTGTCGTCGAACACAACATCGGGCGCATCCGGTGTAACCGCCGGAACAATCGGATAACTGACCTCCTGGAACGCCTGGGCAATCATTCCGGAGCAAATGACCTGAAAATCATTACAGTTTCCAAGACACGTTTTTAAAGAAAGTTTCAACTTCGGACGAAAGACCGTCTGGAGCCCGATCAGGGCAATGGATAGAATATTCTGATCGTCATAGTGTGTGCCGATCTTACCGACCACTTGCTGAATCACCTGGTGCATATCCGCATCAAGGATTCCATAGGGTCTGCATATCCTGATGTTATAATCTTTGTATTTTCGCAAAGGCGAACCGATAACGCCCTCGCCTGAAAAGGCTTCCACCAGCATATGCTTTGCATCTTCGCCATATTTTGATTGATAAAAATTCTTTTTGTCGGCATTGTTTTCCATCAAGGAACTGCCGACATACAAAGCCACATGGCTCCAGTGGCTGTTTGAGAAAAGTTTGATTAACCGGCTCATCTCGGACCGCCCTTCAACCAGAACCACATCCCCGGGCCGGATGACACCGTATAATTTGCTTATATTGTTGTATACACTTTGTTCATAATACAGTTTCGGTTTTTCAAGCTTTTTGAGAAACCATTTTTTCAGGAAACCGGTAATCGAACTCATTTTCCGCAACGTTTTTTGTAAAATTTGACATGATTTGCTGATCAGCTGTTTTTATTGCTTCAGGATAAACGTGTCCAGCTGAGTTTTCCAAACAAACGAAATTTGTCCCGCCTGCTTAAAATACAACAAAAACATCCAGGATACAAATATTTTGTCAAAACCACCTGCTGTGCATTTGATAGACGGAGTCGCCGCCGAACCCCAAAAGCAACCAGCATAAACGATGGCGCCGGCAGCCCGGTGTTCAGGATAGTGCACCACATGAAGAACTCCGTCCTCATTGCAATATCCATTGCATTCTCCCTTCTCTTTGTGCCGCAGCTGTTATAAGTGAAAACTTTTGCAAATATTTCAGGTAAAATCAGGAATTATTGACATCTTTCAGTTTCCGTGACGGACAGAATGCGTTATTTCTTCCCCTCTTTATAGCCATGCTCAAACTCGGATTTGGTTTTGGAGAGAGTCTTTTTGAAAATTTGCCAGGAATTATCAATTCCTTCTTTAAAATCCTCCCATGAAGATTCTCTCCCGTCTTGAAAGGCAACAATCTTATCTTCCAGTTCTTTTATTTTTTTTTCCAATTCCTCGAGCTTCTTCTCGTATTCAATTTTCGTTTGTGCCTCCGCATGTTCCGCCTTGGCAGTCAACCTGTCAATCTCTGCATTCCATTCATCCAGCTTCGCTTTCATTTTCCGAACGTATGCGTCTTCTTTTGTCTCCATATTTTTTTCCTCATGATACTATTTCGTTTAAAATGGCACTTGCTGTGTCGTACCCTTCTTTTACCAGATCATGAACCTTTTTGACATCGGTTCGATTATAAGCACTTAATTCCGGAGCAATCAGAATATCAGCTTCTTCAGTCTGAATGCGGGTGGCATTGTCGATAGCAAGATCCAGTGCATTTGCCAACACATCAATTAAATCACCCGGTTTTCTGTATTTGCGATTTGCATTGATATCCACCCCGATAATCATATCCGCCCCCATCTCTTTCAAAGGCGAGATAGGCACATTTTCAACCAATCCCCCGTCCACCAGCATTTTATCGCCGAACTCCACCGGTATGAAGATGCCGGGGATGCAAGAACTTGCCATGACTGCTTCCGCCACATTTCCCTCCTTCAAAACAACCTTTCTGCATGCGCCGATATCTGTAGCCACGACCGCCACAGGAATTTCAGCATCTTCAAAATCCACATCGCCCAACGTCTTTTTCAAGGTATCACCAAGCTTTTTATTAGAAAGAAGACCGTATTTGGAAAATGAAAAGCCGGCCGCATCCAGCCAATTCAGATCCGAGACTTTTTCCTCGATCTCATGCGATGAAACACCGAACGCATAAAGAGCTGCGATAAAGGCGCCGATACTGGTACCCGAGATGCAGCCGATTTGAATCTTTCTTTCTTCCAAAACACGAAGAACTCCAATATGAGAAGCGCCAAGAATAGCTCCTCCCCCCAATGCAAGTCCTATTTTTTTCATTTCCCTTCCCCTGAGAAGTTTCTCTTTTACACTACCTCAAATCACCGCCGGATGCAAAAGAATAATGCTGCGTTTCCTCCACGGAGAAGTTCTGTTATCAGGCCCGGACAATTTCCGGGATGATACGGTTATCCTACCGAAACAATTGTTCAAAACAGATTTATGTGGTATTTTGTCGACCCTGTGGATGGAATTAACAAAATCGACAATCGTATACTGGAGATATAATGGAACATATTATTACCCGCTTTCCGCCGAGCCCCACCGGCTTTCTTCACATCGGAGGCGCGAGGACCGCGCTTTTCAACTGGCTCTATGCAAGGGCCAACAACGGCAGGTTCATCCTGAGGATCGAGGACACGGACGAGGCAAGATCCACAAAGGAGTCCACGGACGCGATCCTCGAATCCCTGGAATGGCTTGGGATCGACTGGGACGAAGGCCCCTATTACCAGACCGAACGGTATGGCATCTACAAACCTTACATTCAGCAGCTCATTGACAACGGGCATGCGTACCATTGCGACTGCACCGCTGAAGACGTCGAAGCCATGCGGGAGAAAGCGAGAGCCGCCGGGAAAAAGCCCATGTACGATGGAAAATGCCGGGACCGCGGCCTCCCGGCAGGCGAAGACACCGTTGTCCGGCTGAGAACCCCGGATACCGGCGCCACCGTGGTCGAAGACGTGGTCAAAGGCGCCACCTCGTTCATGAACCCGGAAATCGATGATTTCATCATCCAAAGAAGCGACGGCACGCCCATGTACAACCTGGCCGTGGTGGTGGACGACCTGACCATGGGGATCAACCACATCATACGGGGGGACGACCACCTGATCAACACGCCCAAACAGATTCTCCTGTACAAGGCCCTGGAGGCCGAGCTTCCCGTGTTCGGGCATGTGCCCATGGTGCTCGGCCCGGACAAGGCGAGACTGAGCAAGCGGCACGGGGCCATGTCCGTGGGGGAATACAAAAAAATGGGGTATCTTCCGGATGCCATGCTCAATTATCTCGTCCGGCTCGGATGGTCCCACGGGGACCGGGAATTTTTCACAAGGCAGGACCTGATCGAGCTCTTCTCCCTGAAAGCTCTGGGAAAATCCGCCTCCATGTTTGACACGGACAAACTCAACCATATCAACGCCAAACATATTCAACACTCGGATCCAAAAATCCTTGCGGATCACCTGATCCCGTTTCTGGCCCAAAAGGGTGTGAGCGCGGAGAATGACGGGTTCACAAGGAGTGTGATCGGCACCCTTCAGGCACGGAGCAAAAACCTTGTGGAGATGGCGGACGGCGCGCTTTTCTATTATAAAGATACAATCGAATATGAAGAAAAGGCGGCAAAAAAGTTTCTAAAGCCGGCTGCTCTGGATCCGCTGAAAAAGGCGGCCGACGGCATCGATGCCCTTGAAAGCTTTGATGAAAAAAGCCTTGAGGACATCTTCAAACAGGTGATGGAAGAGACCGGGCTCAAGTTTGGAAAAATCGCGCAGCCCGTACGGGTGGCGCTCACCGGCACCACCGTCAGCCCGGGCATATTCGAGATGATCCTGGCGCTTGGCAAAGAAAAAACCCTAAAGAGAATCCGGGCGGCTGCGGAGTACATTCAGTCCAGAGAGAACAGTACCCCGGAGTAGCCCACAAAGCTGTCACCGGGGGATTTTTCGTAACTGGTTGCGTAGTCCACCCCAACCGCATGCCCGGCCCCGGTCTTTTTTGCTGCAGCGGTTGCGGCTGCTGCAGCCCCTGCACAACACATATTCTGGCTGGCAAGGCCTTCCTTGACGATTCTGCCGGGGTCCATGGCCATGATTGCTTCGATCCCGGCCCTGTCATTCTCCTCTTTGACCCACCTGTATGCTTTCTCTCCTGTTCCGGCCGGGGAGAATCCAAACGCTGCTCCGTAATGGGTCATGTCGGTGGACCCGATCACGGCGATTGTAAGTCCCAGGGCTTGTGCGGCATCACAGGCCGCCTCGCCTATCCTTTCCGCCGCATCCGACGGCGGAACCCCCACGGTCACAATCGGGGTGTCATTGAAAAAATACTTCACAAACGGCAGCTGAAGCTCGATCGTATTTTCGTCCGGAAAAGAACCTGGGGACACGCTCTGGATCTTCTCCTGCCGGCTGATATGTCCGGCAAGTTCCTCATGAACGGGCAGATCCCCGAACGGGGTTTCCCATGCTCCCCCGGCCAGGATAAAGGGTTTCGCGTCCGGCCGCATGTGAACCCCGAAAAGAATAACCGCATCAACACCCTGTTCGAGCGAGGCAATCACCCGGCAGGCAATTGACCCGGAAAAGATCCAGCCCGCATGGGGAACGATCCCGCCGGGGAATCTCCCTTTCAGCGGCCCGCCTTTCTCTTTTAAAAACGATTTGATACTGTTTTCGCACTCTCCTGCGGATGCAGGGTACCATGCCCCTTTAAAGGACGCCCGTTTTCGTTTCATGCCATCCTCCTTTGGATTCAAGCTTTGGGTTCAAGTTTTCCTGCCACCTGGCGGCGGAGCCATTCGACCCAGGGATCAAGCCCCTCTTCCTTTGTTGCGGAAATCCGGAACACAGGGATTTCCGGGTTTACCTCGTTGATGTTCTTCACCGCAAGATCCGCATCAAAGTCCAGATAGGCCAGAAGATCGGTCTTGTTCAGGATCGCGCTCTGGGCGAGCCGGAACATCAGCGGGTATTTCACCGGCTTGTCCTCTCCCTCGGTCACGCTCAGGACCACGGTCCTGGCATCCTCTCCGATGTCGAACTCGGCCGGGCAGACCAGGTTGCCGATGTTTTCCACGATCAAAAGGTCGATCTGGTCCAGGTCGAACTCTCTGGCGCTCTGTTCCACCAGATGCGCTGCCAAATGACAGTCCCCGCCGAACTGGTCGGTGTTGATCTGGGTCACCTCGGCCCCTGTGGACTTGAGCCGGTCCGCGTCGTTGGTGGTGCAGATATCTCCCACGATGACCGCCGTCCGGATCTCCGGCATCAGCCGGGCCAGGGTTTTCACCAGGGTCTCGGTCTTTCCCGATCCAGGGGAACTCATCATGTTCAACACAAACACCCGCTTTTCGGCAAAATATGTTCTCAGCTGTTCCGCCTCGTTTTCATTGGCTTCCAGCACCCGTTTCTGAATATTGATTTCCATTGATTTTTCCGCCTCTTTTGGTATTCAGTTTTCTTGTACTTCAAGGGATTGTATTTCAAGCTCCCGCCCGGAGAGCATCTCCACTTCTCCGCCCTCGCAGGAAGGGCAGCGAAACACAGGACCCTCCACCTCCCATTTGTGACCGCATCCCCTGCATTGCGCGGTCACCGGAACTTCCTCTATGACAAGCTCGGTATTCTCCAGAGGGGTATCCTTTGTGATGATTTCGAAACAGAACCTGAGGCTGTGCTCCACAACCGCGGCAAGTTTTCCGATCCGAAGATGCATCTTTTCCACCTTTGCATCCCCCATATCCTCGGGAATGGATGAAAGCGCAATGTTCACCATCTGCTGGGCGATCCCCATTTCATGCATAACAAACCCCTCTTTTTACAGCCGGTCCATCACCCGTTTGAATGCACCGAATGAATTCTCGATGGTTGCGTCGGCCACACAGAACGACAGCCGGAAATAGCCGGGGCATCCGAAACCGCTGCCCGGCACCGCCAGGATCAGTTCATCCTGGAGCATGTCCACGAATTTCACGTCATCCTCCACAGGGGATTTCGGGAAAAAGTAAAACGTCCCCTCCGGAAGATGGAAGTCGAAGCCCGCTTCGGTCAATCCTTGGGCCAGAAGGTCCCGTTTTCTCCTGTATGCGCCGATATCCACGCTTGCCGTCTGGATGTACGGCAGCACCCGCTGCATCAGGGCAGGTGCATTGACAAACCCGAGGATTCGGTTGGTCAGTGCCACCGCCTGCCGGATCTCTTCTTTAGAGTCGGCTTCCGGTCCCACCACCACGTACCCGATGCGCTCTCCGGGAAGTGACAGGTCCTTGGAGTGGGATGTGGTGACAATCGCGTTCCGGTAACAGGAAAAAATGGACGGCACCTCTATGTTGTCATACACGATTTTGCGGTACGGTTCATCCGCCACAAGGTAGATGGTAGCCCCGAATTCCCTGCTTTTTCTTTCCAGAACCTCTCCCAGCTTTTTCAGACTTTCTTGTGAATACACTTTGCCCGTGGGGTTATTGGGGGAATTGACCAGCACGATCCGCGTTTTCTCATCAATGGCTGTCTCGATTTCATCCACGTTCAGGGAAAAATCCGGACCTGCCGGTACCGTTTTCAACGAGCCGCCATGGTTTTGGGCATAAAAGGTATACTCCACGAAAAACGGCCTTGTCACAAGAATCTCTTCACCGGGATTCAAAAGCGCCTTGATGATCACGTTCAGCCCGCCGGCAGCCCCGCAGGTGATACAAATGTCCTCTGCAGTGACATCCGCCCCCTGCTCTCGTTGAAAGGTCTCAGCCACAGCAGCGCGCACGCTCGGATATCCGTTGTTGGGCATATAGCCGTGAATCCCTTCCCCTGCTTGTGCCGCCACGGTTTCAAGGGCTTTTTGAAACTCGGCCGGGGGATCGAGATTCGGGTTGCCGATGCTGAAATCGAATACGTTTTCCGCTCCGTGCCTCTCTTTCAGCTCCGCCCCTTTTTCGAACATCTTCCTGATCCACGAAGACTTTTCAATGGTCTGTGCAATGCCTGCCGCAATGGTCATTTAATCGTCACTCCTTTTTGAATAAAATTCCTTTTTAAATTCCGCGTATGCATCCCCCTCAATGGCTTCCCGGATCCGGGTCATCAAATTGAGATAGTAATATACATTATGGTACGTATTGAGCCGGTATGCAAGCAGTTCTCTCGTTTTATACAAATGGCGCAGATAGGCCCGTGAATAGCGGCTGCAGGTGTAACACCCGCATTCTTCATCCACGGGCAGTTCATCCAGCCGGAACTTTTCATTGCCGATGTTGATGCTGCCGGCTGATGTAAAGAGTTTTCCGTTCCTTGCATTCCGGGACGGCATCACGCAGTCGAACATGTCCACTCCCATGCCGGAAAGTTCCACCAGGTCTTCCGGGGTTCCCACGCCCATCATGTACCTGGGTTTCCGGTCATCCAGAAGCGGAACCGTCCAGTCGGACATCTCGTACATGAGTTCCTTGGGTTCGCCCACGCTGAGCCCGCCCACGGCAAACCCGGGAAAATCCATATCCGAAAGCTGCCGCGCCGACTCGGCCCGCAGATCCGCGTGCATCCCCCCCTGGACGATTCCGAACAGGTTGTTGACCGACCCGTTCTTCTTCCAGTGGTCATATCCCCTTTTCGCCCACATGGTGGTCTTTTCAAGGGCTTTTCTGGCCTCGTCCCGGGTGGCGGGGTGCCCCATGCACCAGTCAAGGGACATCATGATGTCCGATCCCAGGGTCATCTGGATATCCACCGCCTTTTCAGGGGAAAAAAAGTGCCGGGATCCGTCCAGGTGCGACCGGAAATCCACTCCTTCATCCGAGAACGTGGCAAGTTTTGCAAGGGAAAAAAACTGGAAACCGCCGCTGTCCGTCAGGATCGGCCGGTCCCAGCTGATGAACTGGTGAAGCCCCTTCATCTGTTCGATCACCTCGCATCCGGGTCTGAGGTACAGATGATAGGTATTGCCCAGAATAATCTGCGCCCCGCATGCCTCCAGGTCATGTGCGCACAGGGACTTGACCGACCCCAGCGTGCCCACAGGCATGAATACAGGGGTCTGGATCTTTCCCCTTTCCGTTTCAATCTTTCCCCGTCTTGCCCGGCAATCCGAGGATTTTGTCAGTACGTCAAAATTCAGCATATATTCCCCTCACTGGATCAGCATGGCATCGCCGTAGCTGAAAAACCGGTAATCGCGTTCAACCGCGGTTTTGTAAGCGGACAGGATGGTTTCCCTGCCGGCAAAGGCGGAAACCAGCATCAACAGTGTGGATTGGGGCAGGTGAAAATTGGTGATCATGGCATCCACGCACCGGAACCTGTACGGGGGATAGATAAAGATGTCGCACATCCCGCTTTTCGCAGAGACGGTCCCGTCCCGGGATGCCGCATACTCGAGTGTCCTCACGCTCGTGGTCCCCACCGCGATCACCCGGCGCCCCTCGGATTTGGCCCGGTTGATCCGGTCGGCGGTTTCCCGGGATACGGTGAAAAACTCGGAATGCATGGAGTGCTCCCGGATATCGTCCACCCGCACCGGAACAAAAGTGCCGTATCCCACATGCAGCGTAATTTCGGCAAATTCCACCCCTTTTGCTTCAAGATCTTCCATCAGGGATTCGGTGAAATGAAGGCCGGCGGTCGGAGCGGCCACCGCCCCGTCGCATTCGGCATACACGGTCTGGTACTTCTCCCGGTCCGCCGCAAGCGCCCGGTCTCCTTCCCTGTGGATATAGGGCGGAAGCGGAATATCTCCTTTTCTTTCAAGAAAATCGGAAACCCTTGCCCCTTCCGTGTGGAATTCGATCTCGTAAAACCCGTTGTGAACAGCTGCCACCGTTGCCTCGATCTCGTCTTCCAGGATCAGTTTCGCTCCCGGTCCCGGTCCCCTGGATGCCTTTACAAGGCAGTCGCACCGGAACACGCCTTCGGTGTCAAGGATTTTCATGCCGCCTGCATAATCGATGATCAGCACCTCGATTTTACCGCCTGTCTCCTTTCTGCCGGTCAGCCGTGCCGGGACCACCCGGGTGTTGTTGACCACCAGCAGATCACCCGGAGACAGAAGGGAGGCAATATCCCGGAAACGGTGATGGGAAAACGATCCGTCACTTCGGTTGACCCGAAACAGCCGGGATTCATCCCGCTTTGCCGCCGGGTGCTGGGCGATCCGGTCTTCGGGCAGTTCAAAATCATAATCTGTGATCGAATGCATTACAGAAGACTCCTGGAAATGTACACCAAAACCAGGCCCAACGCCATGAGCAGCCCCCCGAACCCGCGGAGGGACGGATCGGGCAGTTCGATCACCATACGGATCATGCGCTTCATTTTATCCGGGGACACGAAATACGGGATACCCTCGATAATCATGACCATTCCGACCACACATAAAAAAAATTCCATACCTACGCCTTTGAAAATTGTTACCACACTCTCATTCAATGAACCTTTTTGTATATTTTTGCCGCCATTATTTCAAGCGCAAAAATTCGAATCCGCCAAAAATACTATTGATAAATACCGGAATCAACGGTATAAATTACAGTTTATGAGAAGAGAGTATAATACAGCACCCAAGGATATACGACCCTATGTTTGAACCCGTGATCGGGCTTGAAGTCCATGCCCAGCTGAAAACCGCAACCAAGATATTCTGCGGCTGTCCCACTACCTTCGGCAATACCCCCAACGCCAACACATGCCCGGTCTGCACCGGCATGCCCGGCGTACTGCCGGTACTGAACCGGCAGGCCGCGGCCTTTGCCGTCAAAAGCGCGCTTGCCACCTCGTGCACTGTTCAGGAGTGGAGCCGTTTTGACAGGAAAAACTATTTTTACCCGGATCTTCCCAAAGGATACCAGATCTCCCAGTACGCTTTCCCCATCGCCGTGGACGGTTCCCTGACAATCCAAACGGCGGACGGGGAAGATGCGGTCATCGGGATTACCCGGATCCACATGGAAGAAGATGCGGGAAAGCTGATCCACGACAGGGCCCGGGCCGTGAGTATGGTGGATCTCAACCGGACCGGCGTGCCGCTGATCGAAATCGTGAGCGAACCCGACATCCGGTCGGCCGCCCAGGCCGGGGCGTACCTGAGAAAGCTTCATTCGATCCTCAGGTACATCGACGTGTGTGACGGCAACATGGAGCAGGGAAATTTCCGGTGCGATGCCAATATTTCCCTGAGACCCCGTGGACAGGAGAAATTCGGCACCCGCACCGAACTGAAGAACCTCAACTCTTTCAGGAACGTGGAAAAAGCGGTCCAGTATGAAATCAACCGCCAGCACACTCTCCTCGAGCAGGGGGACGCTGTTGTGCAGGAAACCCGGCTGTGGGACCCGGATAAAATGCAGACGGTGAGCATGCGCGGCAAGGAGGAGGCCCACGACTACCGGTATTTTCCGGACCCGGACCTGGTGCCGCTGATCGTGGACAATGACTGGATCGAACAAATCGCAGGCGGTATGCCTGAACTTCCGGATGCCAGGCGGGAGCGGTTTGTACGGGAATACGGCATTCCCGGGTACGACGCCGGGGTTCTTACCTCCACAAGAGAGCTTGCCGACTACTTTGAACACACGGCAAAAGAATTATCCGACAAAAAACAGGCGAGCAACTGGATCATGGGATCGGTTCTGGCAGAGCTCAAGACCGAAGGCATCAGCATCGAGGATTTTCCGGTACCGGCTGCCGACCTTGCCGGTCTGCTGCGGCTTCTGGAAAAGGGAACGGTCAACACAAGGAGCGCAAAAAGCGTGTTTGACCAGATGCTGGAGTCCGGCAAACCCGCGGACCGGATCGTCAAGGAACAGGGGCTGGAACAGGTTTCCGATCAATCGGAGCTTCAGGAAACCGTGGACCGGATCCTTCAGGAGAACCCGGACGAGGTGGAAGCATACCGGAACGGAAAAACCAAGCTTTTCAGCTTCTTCATGGGCCGGGTAATGAAGCTGACCAAGGGGAAAGCCGACCCGAAAGTCGTAACCGATATACTGAAAAACAAACTGTAAAAACAAAAAGGGGATGCTTTGACGACCATTATTTTGAAACACTTCCGGAAACTATCAGCCGTCACTGCGGCTGCGGCCGCTCTGTTCCTGCTCTTTTCAGCAGGACAGGTCCGCGCCGGGGCACAGAAAAAAATCGCCATCCTCCCGTTCACCACCAACTCGGACATAGATCTTTCCCACATCCGGGAGGGAATCCGCCAGATGCTCTATTCCAGGCTCGCCTGGGAGGACAAACACACCATCGTCCTCCAAAAAGAAATCATGCCGTATGCCAAAGAGGAGAGCAGCCTTGGCGCAAAAGAGCTTGCTGAAAAAGTCGGCCGGAAGACAGGTGCGGACCATGTCGTATTCGGCAGTGTAACCGAATTTGCAGGGGCGTTCAGTATTGACGCCAAAATCCTGGAAACGGCCTCAGGCGAGTTGATTCCGTTTCACACCCAGGCCGGCCGCATGGAGCGAATCATTCCGGAACTTGACCTGATCGCCGCCCGGATCAACAAGGATGTGTTCAACCGGGAAACCCAAAGTTACGCAAAAATCGAACAGATGAAAGCGGATTCCGAAGAGAGACTCCGGCGGATGAACCCGGAAAAAATGATTCCATACCAGCAAAGGCAGAGACAGAAGGAAGACAAACCCCTCTGGATGTTCTGGAAGTTCTGGGACTGAACGCTCATCCGCTTTTGCTCCACAAAAAACAGGCAAACCGCGGCGGGGAGACGTCAATCAGCCGTTCTGTTGTAAAAGCCGGTTTATACTGCCCACATAATCCGTATTTTTGCACGGTTTGGACAGATGATCCACCATATCGTCCTCTTCCCGAATGTTGTTGATGGACTCGATGAACTCGAGATTTCCGGAAATAAAAAGAATCGGGATCTCGGTATTTTTTTCCCGGATATACCTGTACACATCCATACCGCTGAGATCACCCGGCAGAACAAAATCCAGGCTCACCAAATCGTATTCGTTCCCGTCAAACAGCCGGACCGCTTCGTGCCCGTCGAAAGCGGCATCCACCCGGTGGTGCAGGGGAGATTTTTCCAGTATGAGCTTCTGCATGTCGCTGATGATCTCTTCATCTTCCACCAGAAGGATCCGTTTTCCGGTCCGGATCTGTGTGCTCACGGTGTGCTGAATCTCTTCGGCGGAAAGATCCCCGGTTGTCACGGGAATCTCCACCGTAAACTTTGTGCCGGAACCGGGTGCACTTTCAAATGAAATGCTTCCCTTGTGCTTTTCCACGTACTTTTTGACATTGGCCATGCCGTACCCGGTGCCCTTAACTCCTTTCTCATACACGCCGGCGGTATCCCGGCTTCCCTTGAGGGTAAAAGAGGGGGTGTAAATATCACCGGCATGCGCTTCAGGAATGCCGCACCCATTATCCTTGATTTCGATTTGAACGGCCCCGTCGACAACGGATGTGCTCACCTTCAGTATCGGGGCCTCCACACGGCCCATGGCATGAATCGAATTCTGGACCAGGTTGACCAGCATGTGCTCGATCATGGACGCATCCGCAAGTACCTGCGGAATGCTCTCATCCAGCTCTTTCACCACTTCCACCGGCCCGAGTTCGTTTCGAAGCAGGTTCAGCACGAATTCCATGTGTTCGTTGATATTGATGTATTCCTGTTTAATCTCCTGGTCCCGGGCAAAGGCGATCAGGTTTCTGGTAAGGCTTTTTCCTCTCTCTGTAAGATCACATATCAGTTCCAGAGACTTTGCCACGTCAGAAACATTGGCATCTTCCTCTCTGCAGTCGATGAGAGAGAGTTCGGCATTTCCCATGATGCCCGCCAGAATGTTGTTGAAGTCGTGGGCCATCTTGCCGGCAACCTGGCCGATCAGCGCGTTCTTGTCCTGTTCCGCCGCCTGCTCATGGGCCGCGATCATCTCCTTTTCCGCTTCCTTCTGCTCGGTGATGTCGGATATAATACCTTCGAGGGCCACAAGCTCGTTGTCCCTGGAATATACCCCGGCCCCTTTTTCCCACACCCATTTCTCCTCTCCGCCAGCCGAACGGATCCGGTACTGAACATGGAACGATTCCTTCTGCTCGAGGCCTGCCTGGGCGGTTTCCCACACATGGTCCCTGTCATCCGGGTGTATGAGATCTCCATAGGCCACGGTGTGGTCTGCCACCAGATCTTCGGGAGCGTACCCGGTAAGGGAGAGGGATCCTTTGCTGATCCACGACATGGTATAGTTCCGGTTGTTGTCGCACCGGTAGGCCATGCCGCCGGGCAGGTTGTCGACGAGCCGCTGCAGCCGCTGCCGGCTTTCCTCCAGTTCTTCTTCCAGGCGGCAGGAGGCTGACACGTCTCGCAGAACCACCACCACACCGGCAATCCCCCCTTCTTTGTCCAGGATCGGTGAACCTGAAGCTTCCACCCGGTGCCGGCCGCCGTCCCGGGCGATCAGAACGGTCCGGCCATCGGTTGCGATTGATCCGCCTGTTGCGAGTACGGTTGTCACCGGATCGGCCTGAACCGCGTTGGTCGCTGCATCCAGAAGGGTAAAAATTTCGTGAAAAGGCTTTCCTTCCGCCTCTTCAAAAGACCAGCCCGACAGGGTCTGTGCCACCGGGTTCATTCGTTTCACTCCGCCGGCCTCGTCCGTGGCCACCACCCCGTCCCCGATGGAGTCGAGCGTGATCCTGAGATCTTCTCTGGAGTTTCGGACTTCCGCCGTTTGCTCGTCCACCATCTCCTTTAGGTAAAGCCGGTGGTTTTCCAGCTTGCTGATCGTACCCTGCAGCCGGCTTGTCATGGTATTGAAGGATTTGGCAAGCCGGCCCAGTTCATCCTTTGTCTTAAGATTACACCGGGTATAAAAATTGCCTCTGGCAATGCTTTCCGCTGTATCAGTAAGAGTGCGGACGGGTTTTGTAAACGTATGAAACACCGCCCATATGCATAAAAACGAGAGCACTGCGGCAAGCAGCGCCGTTAGAATGGCAACTTTCTCCAGGATTTCCAGCTGGTGGTTGGTATTTTCCAGCATCCCTGTCAGCTGATTCTGTTTGGTTGTATCGAGCCTTTCAAGGGATTCGATCATGGCATTGGCAATGGGTGTAATCCGTCCTTTGAAAATCTCCATCGCCCTGGACCGTTTGTCACTGCCGGCGATCTTCAGCATGTCCGGAATGATCGAAACAATCCGTTCATGGTCGGCCTGGATTGATTCCACCAGATGAAAGATACCTGGTTTACTCGATTCTGCCAGGTTTCCCAGCTGTTCAAGATTTTTTCTGCTGGAGTCGAGATGGGCGTCCAGCACGTAATGAAATGACTCATTTCCTGTTCTGGCATATTCTTCAAGGTTTGACAGAGCCTTTTCCAGAGAGTTTTTATACGCCAGAAGCGTCCCGAGAAGCTGTATGGTCAAATCGGAAGCGCCGTTTTCTTCAATTCCGGACTGAAGGGAGCGGATATACCGGAACACCGACACCCTCAGTGATTGAATATCGCTTTTGTAAATTCCGAGTGCCGGATAGTTTTCCCCGGGTTTCCGCCGCAGCTCAAACACCTGTTCGGAA
>CAYFVA010000015.1:0-21083 GCA_964346265.1 uncultured Desulfobacterales bacterium | reverse complement strand
TCATTGAAGCATACCAGAGAAGCATGGACAAGGATGTGGAAAAATCGAACGATCCGAGGACATACCTGATGTACGGAGGATACGATCCTCTGAGTGTGACCCTTACCCACATTTTAAACCAGAAGGGCGGGATCGCCTGGACTTCCTACAAGCATACCGGGGTACCGGTCACCACGTCCGCAATCGGGCTCAATGCGGAAAGGTTCCAGGGTATGTATGACAACACGGATATCGGACTGAAAATCATGAACATCATGGGATTGGGCACAACCGCACAGTATGCGGCAACGGTTCAATAACGGATTGAAAAAGGATTTGACGATATTATATATCACTCACTTGTTTGGAAAAAGACGGTACGGTATTTTCAACATATCCGTACCGTCTTTTTTTTGGGGCTGAAACAATGACGACAACATGGAATATGGGTACGAAAATACCGGGGAAACATCTTTTCAGCGTGAAAAAAGATGCGCTGCTGGCCGCGGTATTCATGGTCCTTTGCATGATAATCTGGTTTTTGCCCACCGGATTTGAAGAAAAAGTGGATCAGCAGGCGGTCCGCTGCAAAGGAGAAGTTGTAGCGGTTGATAATAAAAATATTATTCAGCACGGAATGGTCAAGACAGGCGAGCAGCAGGTGACGCTTAAAATGGAAAACGGCCCGTTTGAGGGGGAAACTTTTGAAGCGGAAAACCAGCTTCTGGGACAGATGGACCGGGACAAAATTTTCGCAAAAGGGGATTTTGTTTTCGTGGTGGTAACAAAGGACCGTTCCGGGAACGTGGTTTTCGTCAATCCACAGGAGCATTACCGGATCGGTATTGAAATATTTCTTCTGTGCCTGTTCGCGGTGCTCTTGATTGCGTTCGGCGGTTTTACCGGACTCAAGGCGCTTTTGTCTTTCCTGTTCGCCGCCCTTGTCATCTGGAAGCTTTTGATCCCGGCTCTTTTAAAAGGGTGGGATCCCATTCTGGTGACGCTGGGGATTACGGGGCTTCTTTGCGCTTCGATCATTTTTCTGGTGGCCGGTGTGAACCGGAAAGGAGCCACCGCTTTTTTCGGCAGTTTCGCAGGCATTCTCACAAGTTGTGCGCTTGCCTGGTATTTCACGGGAAAGCTTCATCTTCACGGAGCGGTGATGCCGTTTGCCGAAACCCTCCTTTATTCCGGCTTCGGGCATCTGGATCTTACAAAAATTTATATTGCAGCCATTTTCATCGCCTGCTCCGGAGCGGTGATGGACCTCGGGGTGGATGTGGCCGCCAGTATGAACGAGGTGGTGGAGAAACATCCCTCGATCAGCCGGATCGAGCTGATCAAATCGGGGCTCAATGTGGGCCGTGCCGTGGCCGGCACCATGACCACCACACTGCTTCTGGCGTATTCCGGCGGTTTCATCACGCTTTTGATGGCGTTCATGGCACAGGGTGTGCCGCTCTCTTCCACTTTTAATATTATTTACGTGGCGGCCGAGGTGCTGAAAACCATTGTGGGCAGTTTCGCTCTGGTCACCGTGGCCCCTTTCACCGCCTTTCTGGGCGGGTTTGTGCTATTGAAAAAACAGTGAATTTCTGCTGAAGCGTAAAGGGGGGCGGGGCGGTATCGATTGACACGTTTCCTTTTTCGTATTACAAGAGATGCAGATTTTGCAGGGTGCTTTTATGTTTTTTTCAGGACTGTTGCTTTTTTATGTATCTTCTGTTTTTTTATCTTTTTCTGGCCCTCGGGGTCTCTTTTCTCTGTTCGATCATGGAATCCGTTCTTCTGTCCGTCACTCCCGGTTTCGCCGCAGCCCTGGAGGAAAGCTCGCCCCGGATCGGCGGAAGGCTCCGTGATCTGAAAACCGATATCGACCGGCCGCTTGCGGCGATACTCAGTCTCAATACCATTGCACATACCGTGGGGGCTGCCGGAGTGGGAGCGCAGGCCGTAGCGGTGTTCGGCAGCGGGTATGTGGGCGTGACATCCGCGGTGTTGACGTTTCTTATCCTCGTGGTGTCGGAAATTATCCCCAAGACGCTCGGGGCTGTTTTCTGGCGGCAGCTCACCCCGTTTACCGTTATCACGGCAAGGGGGCTTATTTTTTTGCTTTCCCCCCTGGTGTCCATGTCCCAGCTCATTACCCGGGTACTGTCCAGGGACCGGCACCTGAATGTGGTCAGCCGGGAGGAGATCAGTGCCCTTGCGGATATGGGCGTTGAAGAAGGCCTTTTTATTGAAAAGGAGTCCCGGATCCTCAAAAACCTGATGAAATTCGGCACACTGCGGGCCAAGGATGTCATGACACCCAGGACCGTGATTATAGGGCTTCCCGAGTCCATGAAGACGGCAGAGGCATCAGATAAACTCCGTCAGATCGGTGTGTCAAGGATCCCCCTTTTGAAAAGCGAACCTCCGATCTGCCGGTACTATGTTCTGAAGAACGATCTTTTGCTGGCGCTTGCCAGAAAAGAGACGGACCGGCCCCTTACGGAATACGGTCGTGAAATCCTTGCCGTGCCGGAAACGGTCAGCCTGCTTTCTCTTTTTGAGCAGCTTCTGGATCGAAGGGAGCATATTGCGCTTGCCGTGGGCGAATACGGTGATGCAGTGGGGATTGTTACCCTGGAAGATATTCTCGAAACCCTGATCGGTTCCGAAATCATTGATGAAACCGACCGGGTCGCCAATATGAGGGACTGGGCCAGAAAACGCTGGTACAAGCGGGCAAAATCAATGGGACTGATCACGAAAGAAGACCCGCCCCCTTCCGATTAAAACGTTTGGTCATCGGCATGCAGTACGATTTGAACGATTTCATTGGGATGCCAAAGCCGCATGCGGGCGCCCCATGTGCCCGCGCCCCTTGACACGAGCAGCTGCATGTCGTCTATTCTGAACAATCCGGCCAGGAAAGGATAGCGCAGTTTCACAAGGTAGCCGAAAGGCCATATCTGCCCGCCGTGCGTATGACCGCAGATCATCAGATCGACCCCGAGACCGGCTGCGGTTTCGATGCTGTCCGGTGTGTGGGACAAAAGAATCGTGACTCCTTCCGGGCGGTCTTTCAGGCTCTGGTGCAGAAAATCGTTTTGTTTGCTGAAGCGGCTGCCCACAGAAAGGTCGTCAACCCCGGCCACGATCAACCCGGGAACGGGTTCCGTCCATCGGTTGCGCAGAAAGCGGATGCCGGAAGGTTCGAGAAGATCCGTATTCCGGTGAAGTCCGTTGTAAAACTCGTGGTTGCCCAGAACGCCCCATACCCCCAGCGGTGCCTCGATCCGGCTCAACACGGTATGAATTTCCCCATCCGGTGTTCCGTGTCCGTCAAATATGTCTCCTGCAAAAACAACCATGTCCGGTGTAAGAGAGCGGATTGTATCCGTTACGCCGGAAAGCCAGTCTTTCCGGAAAGCGGACTCGATATGCAGATCAGACACGGCCACAATGGTTTTTCCGTCCAGGTTCCGGCCAAGGCCGGGTATCGAAACTTCATACTGCCGCACAACAGGCTGACCCAGCCCCTGGTACAGTGCGATAACGGAAAAAAGCAAACCAGCGGCCAGGGCCGTACTCCGCAGAATCGAATTCACGCGCGGCAGAAGGAAGCCGAAACCGGTCACAAGATCCGCAGCTAAGATCAGCATGAACAGAATAAACAGAACTCCCATCCAGGTCATGCCGCAAAAATCCAGAGAATAGGCAAAAATGCCGCTTTCCTCTCGGGCGAATGTCCGGCCCGCCACAAAGACAAGCCAGAGTGCAACACCGGCGGTGATGATCACCTGGGGCGGAACAGTACGCTTGACCACCGGAAGGGTTCCGGTTCTGAAGAACACGTACACATGCATGAACGTCACTGCAAGGGTCAGTACGATACCGAATATATTCATGGTTCTATCCGGAAAGAGCCTCGGCAAGGCTTGCCCCGAGCTGTTCTGCCATTGCAAGCACATCTATGCTTTGCTTGACCTTTGCCCGGTCGAATATACCAGGAACCGGAAGTTCGTCCACCACTTCGTACCCCAGGGCTTCAAGGGGCCGCCGCATGGCCTCGAGGGCAAATCCCATATCCTCTCTGTCCGTCTGCTCGCAAACCACGGCAAGCACGGCTTTTCTGCCCTGGTCGGTCAGCCGGCTCGACCAGGCTCTCGGCCGGGTGTCCTCAAAGTTGTAAAAGCAGTACAGCCGGTCAATGAATGCCTTCATCCATGCGGTTACATTGTAGTTGTGGGTGGGGCACACCAGGGCAAGTCCCCGGGATTTCAAAATTCCCGGATAGAGAAGAGACATCCCGTCATGAAGGCCGGTGCAGATTTTGTCCTGCCGGCACCGTTCGCACCCGATACAGCCCTTGAAATCGAGATCCCTCAATTGAACCGAGTCCGCCTGGATACCGGCATGGTCCACTCCTTTACCAATATGCTGTAAAAGTACATCCGAGTTGCCGTTTTTGCGGGGGCTGCCCCCGATTCCCAGGACAACGGGTTCAGTGGAGAGATCTGCAGCTGTCTGCTGAATATGTGTGGCAGTATATCCCATATCGGTGTCCTTTCAAAGTAGTGTTTTCATTGTTATGATGCAGAATCCGACGTTGCAAAGACTTGATGATATCAGTATCCGATTCATGCGCCATGGTCAAGGGTTAAATGGGAACAAGAAACTTGAAACTTGAGACAAGAAACAAGAGGTGCGAGACAGGAGATAGGAGAAAGGAGACAAGAGAAAGGAGACAGGGTTCGTCCTCATTCAAGTTTCATGGGTTGTTGTGATGCTGTGCCTTATGATCGTTTATAAGAAACTCCGTGCCATCTTCCCGGCATCAGCCGAACCGGTGGTACCTTCCGCTCAGTCTCAAAGCCCATCCTGGGCTTTTCCGAGGCAAATGCCGGAACCGGTCACGTCGTGTGCCCGGTAACCGACCGGCATTTGAAGCCGCTTCCAGGTACCACCGGATCGTCTGCTGCCTCTGTCCGGAACTTTCATGCTTCGTTGTGTCCGTCAGGACATGGCCGTTATAAGAAAGTCTGTGCCATCTTCCCGAATTAGTGTCCCCCGAATTAGAATCTAACCGCTGATACCTGCCACTTTCAACATTACCATACATGATAAAGCGCCCGGCTGCATCTACAGTCGGGCGCTTTGACAAAAATTTTACATTGGGGGCCGCCGGTTACATGTTGTAGACGTCCTCTCCCTTGATTACCTCGATGTCGTTTTCCTTGAGGAGCCGGATGGCCCGGTCGATATCATCGAACCGGAAGATCATGATGGCCCGGTTGGTTTTGGGGGTGGCAAAGGCATACATGTATTCCACATTGACTTCCTGGGCGCACAAGGGGTCAAGTATCCGGTTCAGGCCGCCGGGAGAGTCTTCCACTTTGACGGCGAGGACGTTGGTTTTGCCCACGGTGAAGCCTTCGCGTTTCAGGGCTTCTTCCGCTTTTTTGTTGTCGTTCACGATGAGCCGCAGAATGCCGAAGTCCGTTGTGTCGGCAAGGGACAGCGCCCGGATGTTGACATCTGCGTCCCGCAGGATGGCGGTTACTTCGGCAAGGCGTCCGGCTTTGTTTTCGAGAAAAATGGATATCTGTTCTGCACGCATGGGTACCTCCGTTTGGTATGTGTTTAGATGGTTCGGTTGTCAATCACCCGGACCGCTTTCCCCTGGCTCCGTTCAATGGTTTTCGGTTCCACGAGTTTCACTTTGGCGGACACGCCGAGGTATTCCTTGATTTCTTTTGAAAGTCCGGCCTCGGTCTGCTGGAGTGCTTTTATCTCGTCCGAGAACAGGGTATCGCCGATCTCCACTTTTACCGTGAGCGTGTCCAGATTGTCGATCCGGTCGATTTCAAGCTGGTAATGAGGCTTGATATCCTTGTTTTTCATGATCACGCTTTCGATCTGGGAGGGAAATACGTTGACGCCCCGGATAATCAGCATATCGTCGGTTCGGCCCGAAGGTTTGTTCATCCTCGTGTGGGTCCTTCCGCAAGTGCAGGGTGCCGGGTTGAGGGACGTGATGTCTTTGGTCCGGTACCGGATCACAGGGAACGCCTCTTTTGTGATGGAGGTGAACACCAGCTCTCCGGTGGAGCCGGGCGGCAGGACCTCTCCGGTCTCGGGGTTGATGATTTCCGGAATAAAATGATCTTCAAAGATATGCAGCCCTTTCTGTTCCTCCCGGCATTCAATGGAAACACCGGGGCCCATGACTTCACTGAGTCCGTAGATATCCATGGCTTTGAGGTTCAGCTTTTCCTCCAGCTCGGAGCGCATGTCGTCGGACCAGGGTTCGGCCCCGAAAATGCCGGATTTGAAATTGAGATCCTTGAAGGAAATGCCCATGTCTTCGGCCACTTCTGCCAGATGGAGGATATACGATGGCGTGGCCGTGAGGATGGTGGGTTTGAAATCCTTCATGATGATGATCTGGCGTTTGGTGTTGCCGCCGGATACCGGTATGACGGAAGCGCCGAGTCTTTCCGCCCCGTAATGGACGCCGAGCCCGCCCGTGAAGAGTCCATATCCGTAGGCGTTGTGAATGATGTCGTTGTGAGTGGCTCCGCCGGCGGCAAGGCTCCTCGCCATGAGCTCGGCCCAGGTGGAAATGTCCCTGCGGGTGTATCCCACCACGGTCGGCTGGCCGGTTGTGCCGGAAGAAGCATGAATCCGCACCACATTGTCCATGGGCACGGCAAACATGTTGTAGGGATAATTGTCCCGAAGATCCTGCTTGTTGGTAAAAGGGACTTTGCTCAGGTCCTCCAGGGACTGGATGTCAGACGGGCTGATCCCGGCCTTTTGAAAACTTTCACGATAAAACGGCACAGTGGCGTATACGCGTTCGAGGGTCTGCTGGAGACGCTTGAGCTGGATTGATTCCAGCGCCTCCCTGGGCATTGTTTCATATTCCATGTCAAAAATCGGCATTACAAATTCTCCTGTCGCATCCGGCGGGATCTATTTCAGTTCACCGGTGAATTGGGGTTTCCGTTTTTCAAGAAACGCACTGGTTCCTTCTTTGGCGTCACTGCTTGCAAGGCAGAGGGCGAATGCATCGTTCTCAAACTTCAGTCCGGTCTCCAGATCAACGTTCGAGGCCGTCTGTACGGCCTCCTTGGCGGACCGCAGAGACACACGGCCCAGGGAGGCGATTTTGGCGGCAGTCTTTTTCACTTGCGCCATCAGGTCGTCATCCGGGGTGACTCTGTTGACGATCCCGAGATCCAGCGCTTCTGCCGCAGGGATGGTTTTGCCGGTAAACACCAGCTCTTTGGCGGTTTTCTCTCCCACGATCCGGGTCAGGCGCTGGGTGCCGCCGAATCCCGGAATCAGGCCGAGGGTGATTTCAGGCAGACCAAATACCGCTTTTTCACAAGCATAGATGAAATCGCAGGCCAGTGCCATCTCCATACCGCCGCCGAGGGCGTATCCGTTGACAGCCGCGATAACGGGAAAGGGCAGGGCTTCCAGTTTGGACATCACTTGCTGGCCTTTCCGGGAAAAGGCTTTGCCTTTGAGGGTGTCCATTTGAGAAAGTTCCGTGATATCGGCTCCGGCGATGAAGGCTTTGTCTCCCGATCCCGTCAAAATGAGAACCTGAGTTTCCCTGTCTTCACAAACCCGGTCCAGCGCCGTGTCAAGTTCATCCATCACCATGCTGTTGACGGCGTTCAGGGCCTTGGGCCTGTTAAAAGTGAGGATGGCGATACCGTTATCCGTTTCAATGTTGAGGGTCTGAAAATCCATGTTGTTCTCCTTTCTGGTGATTACAAGAGTTCCGGATTGGTCTCTTTTACATACTTTGTAATTCCTGATGTGATCGAATCGCACAGCTTTTCCTGGTATCTCGCGTTTGTCATGCGTTTATATTCCTGCCTGTTGCTGATAAAAGCGGTTTCGATCAATATCGACGGCATCCGGGCGCCAATGAGCACGTAAAACGGTGCCTGCTTGACTCCAAGGTCCTTGATCCCGGAATAACTTTTTTTCATATGGGAGATAGTGGAATTCTGAACGTCATTGGCAAGTCTGCTGGATTCGCTGATTTTGGCGTTTTTCATCAAATCGTTGAGGATGGTTTCCAAGTCGGAAATGTTCTTTTTCGAAGTGGCGTTTTCCCTTGCCGCCACCGCAATGGCTTTTTCATCCGTGGCAAGGTTCAGAAAATAGGTTTCCATCCCTTTGATCCGTTTGTTCTCGGCGGCGTTGCAGTGAAGAGAGATAAACAGGTCCGCTTTCTGGGTATTGGCAATGGCGGTCCGTTCTTCCAGGGAGAGATACCGGTCTGTGTTTCTTGTGAGCACCACATCGGTTTTAAGCGAACTTGACAGCTTTTTGGCAAGCTTTTTGGCAAGCTTGAGGGTGATGTCCTTTTCCCACACTCCTTTGGCGTGTGCCGGGGCCCCGGGATCCCTTCCGCCGTGGCCCGGGTCGATCACGATCTTCTGAATTCCCAGGGCGAACTGTTTGGCTATGTTCGAAGATTTCATGTTTTTGGTGGAAACCACGGAGCCGGCATTTTTGTCCGTGGAAGCCACCATGGTGTCGGTTTCTGTCTCTCCGGATCCTTCTCCCCACACGTCGATGACGATCCGGAAGGGGTCTTTGAGTGAAAATATTTTGTAGCTTTCAAAAGACTTGATGTCCACCACCACACGTACCGAGTCGTGAGTATGCTGCCCGGCCCGGGTCTGTTTCAGCAGATCGTCCTCGATGGGGGTCCGGGACGGAACGGAGTCGGGCAGTTTCGTGTTTTCAATATCTATGTACAGGCGTTTGAAAGGGATGTTGATGGACGGATCCCGGTTCAGGAGCCTGTAGTCGAACTGTCTTTCCGCTTCGACATCGATGACCACACGGGTGTAGTCCGGGTTGGACCAGAACCGCAGATCCGATATTTTCGACCGGCCGTTGTCTTTGTTTTTTTGTTCCTTACCGCCGGAGTCCGCACTGTCCGATCGGGGGATGTGCTTGCCGATGGTCGCCTGTTTTTTGGACGATTTGACGGTATCCGGTTTCTTTTCCGGTTGTTGTTTGACTGCTTCACTGTTGGCGGCGATTTTCCGCAAAAGCGGTTCGGCCCGCCGGCTGTAGGCTGAATCCGGGTATCTTCTTCTGATCCGTTTCAGAAGATCGGCCGCCTCCTGTTTGTCTCTTGGGGCATAGGAGTATTCAAACAGCTTGAGGTAAAGTTCGGCCGCCCGGTACATCCCGGCAGGGGCCCATGAGCTTGAGGGATACTGCTTGAAGATCTCCTGGTACTTGTCGATGCATTTGAGCCAGTAGCTTCGGTACTTCTGTTTGGCGGACGAATGTCTGAGTTGCTTGTAATGGTTGTCCGCGGCAAGGTAGAGCTGCTTGGGAGAGGCGGCATCTAGATGCCCGGGAAAAACGGAAGCGCACAGACAGACCAGGGCCGTGTAAAAAAGAACTTGTTGTATTTTTTGTTTTCGGATCATAACAGGTCAGTTTTGTATTTTATTTTTCATATCATTCAAAATATTCAGGGCCTCTACGGGCGTGATCGATGAGATATCCGTCCTCTCGAGCATCTGAACAATTTCATTGTCTCTGTGAGTAAAAAGTTCAAGCTGTTTTGAACCGGTACCGGTCGTACCGGTCTCCCTGCCGTTCCCATGGTTTTCCTTGAGGTCAATTCCCTCAAAATTTCCAGTATAACTGTTATGTTCACTCATTTGTAGGACTTTTTTCGCCCTTTTTATAATGGAATCCGGCACGCCTGCAAGTCTTGCCACCTGTATGCCGTAACTTTTGTTGGTTCCGCCCGGGACCAGCTTTCTTAAAAATACGATATTGTCATTGAATTCCTTGACCGCAATATTGAAATTTTTGAGCCGGGGCAGGCGGTCGGCAAGCTGGATCAGTTCGTGGTAATGGGTGGCGAAAAGGGTTTTGACCCCTTTGCCGTCGATATCGTGCAGATGTTCGGCCACGGCCCATGCAATGCTCATTCCGTCATACGTACTCGTGCCCCGCCCGATTTCGTCAAGAATCACAAGACTGTTTTCTCCTGCGTTGTTGACAATATTGGCGGTTTCCTCCATTTCCACCATGAACGTGCTCTGACCCTGGGACAGGTTGTCCAGCGCCCCCACCCGGGTAAATATCCGGTCCGTGATGCAGATGGATGCCTCAGCGGCCGGTACGAAAGACCCCATCTGGGCCATGACCGAGGTCAGGGCCACCTGCCTGAGAATGGTGGATTTGCCGGCCATGTTCGGGCCGGTGATCAGCAGTACCTGGTTTTCGGCATTGTCCATATGGATGCTGTTGGGTACATACCGTTCTCCTTCGATCATCTTTTCCACCACAGGATGACGGCCGTCTTTGATCCGGATTGTACCTCGGGTGTTGATTTCGGGCCTTGTGTACCCGTTTTCCCTGGCCGCCCGGGCAAAGGAGAAGAGCACGTCCACCCGTGCGACAAAGGAGGCCGCCTTCATAAGGGACCGGGTGCAGGCGCCGATTTTTTCCCGGATATCGCAGAAGATCTCATACTCAAGAGCGGCCCGTTTTTCCTGGGCGTTGAGGATCTTCGATTCCACCTCTTTCATCTCTTCGGTGATGTATCGTTCCGAGTTCACCAGGGTCTGTTTTTTCATATAGTGTTCAGGCACTTGCCGGGACTGGGTCCTGGACACTTCTATGAAATATCCGAACACCTTGTTGTACTTGATTTTAAGGGAACTCAGCCCGGTTTTCTCCTTTTCTTCGGCCTGGGCTCTGGCGATCCACTGTTTGCCGGTTGTGGAGATTTCGATGAGTTCGTCAAGTTCCGGGTGAAACCCCTGGTGAATAATGTCCCCTTCGTTGATTGTGTGCGGGGCGTCCTCCCGGACGGCCCCGTGGATCAATTCGGCGGTCTGCACAAGTTCCGCGCGGATTTCTTCCGCATTTTCCGTATCCATGCGGTTCAGCAGAGGCGAGGAAAATCCGCCCAACAGTTCAAAAAGCTGCGGCAGTTTGAAAAGAGAATTTTTCAGCGCTGTCAGATCCCTTGCATTGCACTGTTTCATGGAGACTTTGCTGGCAATGCGTTCGATATCGTATACATCCTTTAACGCATCTGTTACCTGCCGGCTTGCAATGGGATCTTCAGCTGCTTCGGAAACAGCGTCAAGCCTTTTTTCCACTTTGTCCTTTTCCATCAGGGGATACCGCAGCCGGGTTTTTAAAAGGCGTCCGCCCATGGCGGTGACGGTTTTGTCGATGATATCGAGCAGAGAGCCTTTTTTGTCAAGGGTCTGGATGTTGCGCAAAAGTTCAAGATTCCTGCACGACCTCTCGTCAATGACCAGGTAGGTGTCGAGGCGGTAGGGAGATATGCCGGAGATGTGGCTGATATCCTGCATCTGGGTTTCCCGGATATACTGGAGTACGGCGCCGGAAGCGCAAAGTCCGGCGGAAAAGCCGTCACATCCGAATCCTTTGAGGCTCCGGGTTCGGAAAGTTTCACAGAGCCGCTCTTTGGCTTGGGCAAGATCGAAGCAGTTTTCGGCCACAAAGTTCAGCTCGCGGTCGGAAAGAAATTTTAAAAGGCTTTTTGCGCCAATGTCTTTTTTGAATGTTTCCGGCAGAAGAATTTCACTGGGGCTGACCCGGGAAATTTCATCCAGGACCGGTGATGGAATTCGGCCGTCCGTAAGTTCCTGCTCGGTTGTGTAAAAAGCGCCCGTGGAAATATCCAGGTATGCGATGCCGGCCCTGCCGCCTGTTTTGTAAAGGGAGAGAAGAAAATTGTTTGATTTTTTATCCAGAAGAGATTCGTTGATGATCATTCCCGGTGTGACGACCCGGACCACTTCCCGCCGGACCAGTCCTTTTACCTGTGCGGGATCTTCCACCTGCTCACAGACCGCGACTTTCCGTCCGTTTTCAATGAGTTTTGCAATGTAGCTGTCCGCCGCCTTTACAGGGACGCCGCACATGGGCACCGGACTTTCTTCGTTTTTGTTTCTCGATGTGAGCGTGATTTCAAGGGTCAAAGCCGCCGTTCGGGCGTCTTCATAAAACATTTCATAAAAATCCCCCATCCGGTAAAACAGTATGGCATCCCTGTACTGTTCTTTGATGGCATGGTACTGTTTCATCATGGGCGTGTTGTTATGATCCGTCATCAGGAAAAACCGCCTTGTGCTTGATCTTTATTCGGCCGGGGCCGCCTCTTTGGTTTCAGCCGGAGAACCGGTTTTTTCCTTTTCACTCGTTTCTTGTACTCCCTTTTTCAGGTAAGGATCACTGGTATATTTTTCAAGTTCCGTTTTCAGGCTGGAAATTGTGCCCAGGTGTGATTCGATATCCGATTTCAGACCTTTGATCGTTTTTTTGGATTTCATGCGGATGCTGATACATTTCCAGCCGGTGATCAAAAGCCCGATTGCCAGGCAGATGCCGAAGTAGCCGATGTTCTGGATTTCGGTAAAGGTCCAGTGCCAGCCTTCGACACCCAGGTTGAATGAAAGAGCGTTTCCGGCAAAGAAATAGTCTCTGTTCTGGTATATCAGAAGCCCGACTGCAACAAGAATAAGTAACAATACCACTGTTTTGATCTTTTTCATTTCGCCACTCCATTTTATCATTATCAGTACTGTCCAACAAAAATCATCATGGATCATAGAGCAATTTGATTTTTTTTTCAATTCTTCTTTTTTTTTCAGTCAATTATCACCCTGAGAACCACAGGGGCGATAAAATGTTTTTAAAATCGGATAACTTGACTTTTGTCAAAGGGCGGGCTAAGATACATTTCATTGATCCTTTAAACAAAAGGATACGCCACCAATGCAAACCGAATGTGAAACAGCAGAAGTAGACAGGATTGTACGGATTGTTAAATCCCTGCCCGAGGAAAAACTCAAGGCACTTTCGGATATCCTCGACTCCTGGGGGGAGACGCTGAACCGAAAGTATCCCAGAAAGCAGGTGAACGTGGATGTCGATTTTGTGGTAAACGAAAGCAGGCCCTACAAGCGGAGCGCCAGAGATATCAGTGTAGGGGGCATCTTTATCAACTGCAGCGGAGACTTTCAGGTCGGCCAGGAAACCCGGTTCGTGTTCACCCTCCCCGGATTTGAAAAGCCGTTCAAACTGAGCGGCACGATTGTCCGAAAACAGGAGGACGGGATCGGCATCGAATTTAACAAGCTCAATCCCTATTTCGCCGAAATTATGGAAAAGGCTTTGTGGGCCGATTAGTCCGCCGATTCTCTGATCATCCGTACCCGGGCGAAACGGTCTTGGGCAAGTTCGATCAGGGCGCCCGTGGATGTGCGGTTCATTAGCTGACCAGGCTGTTCTGAAGTTCAGGGGCCCAGGGGAAGGGTAACCGCCCTGGAGTCGCCGCTGAAAGAAAGAGTCAGTTTCAGCCGGGCCGTGCTTTGGGCCTCTTCGTCATACCCGGGAAAGAAGATCATGCCGTAAGCGATCTGACCGGGCATGATTTCCTGATTCTTGAGTGTCTGGTTCCGCAGCCCCTGTTTGATTTTTTTTCTTGCATCCTGGTATCCTTTGGCCCCGCCGCCGAGGGCTCCGGCAGTACCGCCGATTACCGCCCCTTTTCCGGCATACTCGCCGATGTTCTCTCCGGTCACGATGCCGACGGCAAGTCCGGCAACCGCACCGGCCGCACCCAGCAGCAAACCGGGTTTTGCCGTGCCGGCCATCGTCTCTCCGATTTCCACATGTTTTTTAACCCGCTCATAGGTCCGTTCACTGGAGATTACCGGCCAGGCTTGGTTTTCAGTGTCGATGAGAAACGTCTGGTCCCCGATCAGGCCGATCACATCCGTCCCGTCGTTCTGGAACACCAACTGCACCGGAAGGAGTCCGGCTTTCCTGATGTCGAACCCAAAGGCTTTTTTTGCTTTTTCCCGGTCCGTATAGGCGGTGGCGCTGAGTTTCAGCCCGTTGATGTTGAGCGAATCCGGGGAGTTGTCCGGGAGACTCACCGGCTGAACCCGATCCTGATACGTGCATGAAACAAATGCGGGCAGCAGTAAAATGCACAAGAAGATTGTAAATTTTTGACAAATTGTTCTGGTTTTCATGGTGAATCGTCCAGCTTTCCAATTAAAGAATGAGAATTTGTTGCAAACGTTCCTGTATTATACAGTACTGCTTTCAAACTTGACAATCAAAAGTTCTTTCACCACAAATTATCATTATATTTTTCTTACCACATAAAACGTACCACGTACCACTTACTACTTACCACTTAAAACGTAAAACTCTCAAATCAAGCGTACAGTTTGACGATCCGAAGATCGCCCCACAGCCCGATATGTTTGCCTTTTATGATGGAAAGCCCCATCACGCCGGGGATGGCTTTGCCTGTTTCGATGACCTTTTCGATGTCCCCCTCTTTTTGCACCATGTTGCAGAGGCCGGTGGCAGCGGCGTCCGCCAATGAAGCGGACTCGGACAGCACGGTGACGGCGTCCGCCTTGCCGAAACTCTTTGAATGGCCCAGCGTTCCGGAGGAGGTGCACAGGGCGAACGGTTCCTCTCGTTTTCCAATGAGGATCCCGGTTTTCATGCTCAGCGGCGATTTTCCCGCGTGGATAGTACACACGGTATCGGTGTCGGACCGGATAAAGATATCCCCGCCGTTTTCCACGATGATCTGGTTGGAATACTCGAGAAGAGTTCTGCCCGTATATTCGGCAATCAACCCTGCAATGGCCGCCATGGGCCCGGTTCCCGCTGCCTGTCCGGCTTGGATCATATCATTGACAACAGAGGGTGCAAAAGGGTCGGTCTCCAATGGGGTCAAAGATTGGGCGAATTCCGGATATTTCCGGATATAGGATTCGATACGGTTCCGGCAGTGAAGAACGGCCCGTGTGGCAGGATCCGTCAGGTCCGAATCGGCCTGGATGTGAAGATTGGTCTCTTTTACGGTGGTGCTGAAGGAGACCAGCCCTTGTTTTACTGCCCGCGATCTGTATTTCCGGTTTTCAAACATGGTGTATGAAATCGGGTCTCATGTGTTCCGGGGCCTTGTTCACAATAGAGGAATCTGTCATCGAGGATATAAAGTCCGTAACGATCCGGGGATCGGGCTGGTTTTTCCGATACTGGTCCGGCATGGGGTCAAGAAATTCTGTAAAAATATCAGATGTATGTTTTTCTTTGGCAAGATCTTCCAGATAGGTCTTGAAAAGATACTCAAATATATCACCTGTACCTTTCAGGTGCTGCTTGATTTTCGGGTTTTTGTAAATGTGTTCGTAATTGAATGTTTTGAGCTTCAAAAGGGCGTTGGACACCTTTTCGGAAAAAGCGGTATACGGTTTTCTCATGCTGTTGGAAATGATGTCCGTGACCAGGTTGTACACAATGGTGCCGTTGGTTTCACCAAGGACGTTCCGAACCTCCGCCGGGATGTCCTGTCTGCGGATCAGGCCCAGCCGTATGGCGTCCTCCATGTCCCTTCCCACGTAACTGATGGTGTCTGCCATCCGGACCACACATCCTTCCATGGTCATTGGTGTCGAGTCGGGCTGTTTTTCCGTCTCCATCCGCTGGATCATCCGGTCGAAATCTTCAAAGGACCGGTTCATGTCCGGCTTGAGCTCGGTGGAATGGATCTCGCCGTTGTGGCAGACAATGGCGTCAAGGGTCTGAAGGCTCAGGTTCCATCCCCTGCCGTTGCGTTCGATCATCTCCAGAAACCGGATGCTCTGCAGGTTGTGATGGAAATATCCGCAGCCGTTTTGTTTCGAGAGCTCGGACAGAAACCGTTCCCCGTCATGGCCGAAAGGCGGGTGCCCGATGTCGTGTCCCAGGCTTGCCGCCTCTATGAGGTCTTCGTTGAGTCCCAGATACCGGCCGATGGTTCTTGCAATTCTGGATAAAAGCTGTACGTGAACGATCCGGTAGGTGAGGTGGTCGTTCTGAATCAGGGAAAACACCTGGGTTTTGTCGATATACCGGGTATAGGCAAGGGAATTGAGAATCCGGTCGGCATCCTTGCTGAAGCCCTGCCGGTATCCGGGCTGGATGTCTGACGCCAAAAGGTCCCGCCGGACTGCGTTTTCACTGAATGCGGCAAGGGGAGAGAAGAACTCTTTTTCCCTCAGGTTTAAAAAATCCTTCATCTCCCGTATTTTTTCCACCATGGTCGTTACAGCCGGCTTGTTATGTTGTCCACAATCCGGTTGAAGGCTTCAGCGAACCGGGAATCGTACCTGTTGAGCATGAGCGGCTCTCCTGAATCTCCGGAGCGGACCACTTCGGTGTCGAACGGAATGTCGCCCAGGAAATTGATGCCCATTTTTTCTGCGGTGGCCTTTCCGCCTCCTGTTTTAAAAAGGTCCACGGGCTCGTTGCAGTGCGGGCAGACGAAAGAGGACATGTTTTCCACAATGCCCACGACTTCCATCTTTACGGTTCTGCAGAATGAAATGGATTTGCGGATATCAGCAAGCGCCACTTCCTGGGGTGTGGTCACGATCACTCCTTTGGCGTCGGTGATGGTCTGGACCACGGAAATGGGCTCATCCCCCGTACCGGGAGGGGCATCAATGATCAGAAAATCCAGATCTCCCCATTCAACCGAGCCGACAAACTGCTGAATCATGCCGGTTTTGGCCGGGCCCCGCCAGATCACCGCCTGGTCGGTATCCTGCATCAGACCCTGAATGGAAACGGCGGTCAGGTTTTCCGTCACTCTTTTGGGCAGCAGCATATGGTTTTCACTCATATCGAGAAGTTCGTTCATTCCGAGCATGTGACCGATGGACGGACCGTGGAGATCCACATCCATAAGCCCGGTTTTGAATCCCTTGTTCGCCAGACATACGGCAAGATTTACAGCAACGCTGCTTTTGCCCACTCCGCCTTTGCCGCTCAAAACCACCAGTTTGTTTTTGATGCGCGACAGGTGGTCCTTGATCATCTGTTCCTGCTGTTTCTGTTTGTCTTCCCGGCTTTCCTGTGACGGACATCCGCCGCCCTGTTTCTTTGCCTGTTCCACATTTTCGTGAATCATTTTGTATCCGATCTCCTTTACAGCTTGGAAGTTAATTGGTCATTTGATAAAATTGTCATTATCCTTCCTTTGTCAAGTTGAATACCGAATCTTTTAGATCCGGATTTTTCTGAAAGCTATAAATCCGGAATACCGCGGACTCTCCGGATTCATTCGTGATGGACATCCTTGTAAATATACCGCAGGAGCTGAAATTTTCGAACTCGTCGAACCGGAGTCTGTAAATCGGCTGCTCCGGGTTTTTCAGTAAACTGAATTCCCGGACGCCGCCCCCGGAATCCATAACCAGCCGCTGCATTCTGTTCGTAATAAGAGAGTTCAGGAGGAGTGAACGGGGCTGCTCTCTGTTGTCCGTGTCCTCAAACCGGGCGGAGTCAAAAGGCTGGACCGGGATTTTCCCGGTGAGAATCGAAATGATGTCACTCATTCTCACCGGCACGGACAGGACTTTTTCAAGGGACGGATTTTCGGTGGAGTAGGTTTTCACGGCGTGTTGACCCGTATGGGAATAGAGGGTGATCCGATCTTTGTTGAACAGAAAGGTTTCCACCGGCATTCCGGAGCTTAAAAGTGTAATACGGGCCTGATCCGGGGATTTTGCCGCCCAGGCCATCCGGTACTGGATCCGCCTGTTTTTTTCAGCGATTGTTAAAAGACCGGTTCCTTTTGAGGCAGTGATTTCCCGGTTGAAATCTCTGAGGCGCTCTGCGGCTTCAAGTGCCCGGGTGTCACTTTCCAGGGGTTGCCGGGACTTTGGCTTTATACCGGCGCATCCTGAATACAGCAAAGCCAGCACAAGGAGAAATAAAACCGGGCGGACGGGGCTATTCTGGTTCTTCAGCATTGAGCGTTACTTCCAAATCCCGGATTTTTTTCTCTATTTTCTTCCGGTCGGTTTCGTCCGCCTTTTCCAGAGCTTTCCTGTACATCTCAAGCGCCTTTTCAAGCTTTTTCTCCTTTTTCAGGGAATCGGCAAGGTGTTCGGTGATGACCGGGTCATAATCGGTGATTTCCGCCGCCTTTTCCAGAAGCGGCGTGGCCTTGGAGTAAAGGTCCTTTTTGTAGTATACCCATCCGAGGCTGTCCGTGATGTATCCGTCATTCGGCTTGAGCTCCAGGGCCTTTTTGATCAGTTCTTCGGCCCTGTCCAGCTTGATTCCCAGATCTGCATACGTGTATCCCAGGTAATTGAGCGCATCTGCGTTTTCCGGTTCAAGCTCGATCACTTTTTTCATGGAGGCAATGCATTCTTCTTTCCGGCCGGCCTGGTCCTGGGTCATGCCAAGGGTGAAAAACAGGCCTGCATTCTTGCTGCTCAGGGAAATGCCTTTCTGGAGAATCTCGATGCTTTTGTCGTAATCTCCGACTTTTTTGTAGAACGATCCGAGATAGGTAATGATATCGATATCTTCGGGCATTCGTTCATGAATTTTTTCAAGGGTCTCAACGGTTTTATCCGTCCGGTCGGTCTTGTTGTACAGCATCGCCGCCTGAAGTCTGCTCTTTTTGAAATACCGGGAGCCGGGTGCCACGTTCAGGAAATGATGGATCGCCCTGTCAAACTGTTTGAGAGAATCATATGCCCATCCGGCAAAGAAGTGAAGGCCGGAGTTTTCCGGCGCCCCTTTGAGCATGTGGGAAAACAGGACCGCCGCATCCTTGTACTGTTCTCCGTTAATGTATTCATCCACGGCATGCATCAGCACTTTTTTGTTTTCATCGGCCTCTTTTCCCAGTCTTGTGAATATCTGATTTGCGCGTTTTTTATCTCCGTGTTCAAACAGATGGAGTGCGAGCGCCATGGAGGCTTTTTTGTTGTTTTTTTCGAGCTTGAGAATCCGGTTGTACTGTTCGGTGATTTCCTCTTGTGTATTCAGGTCATCGTTTTTCCGGGCTTTGTATACACTGATGAGCTGGAGTCTCGGTTCCACGAGATCCGGCCGCATTTCCACGGTTTTTACAAATTCTTTTTCCGCATGTTTCAGGTTCTGCCGGGACAAATGAATCTTGCCGAGATAGAAATGGGCCACATACGAATCCGGAAATTTTTCCGCCATGGTGGTGTAAAGATTGAAGGCCTCGGACAGCTTTTCCGTTTTCATGTACAGGTTGCCGAGGGTCAGGTAACTGTCCTTGTCGTTCGGCGCAAACTCGATGATTTTCTGGTAGATGTTTTCTGCTTCTTTCTGCTTGTCCAGTGTGAGTGTAAGCTTGGCAAGAATCTTCAGCACCTCTGTGTCCCGGGGTCTTTTGTCTGCAAGCTTTTGGGCCGTGGCAACAGCTTTTTCAGATTCGTCCATGGTGAGATACAGCCGGATCATTTCCTTTTTCAGATATTTGGATTCGGAGTCGATTTCAACGGCCTTTTTAATGGCCTGCTCTGCCTGCGTGTAATCCTCCCGGCCGGCATGGGTCAGAAAACGCATGTAGTGATAGTATGAGGAGTCTATCTTGTCTTCCGGTGCTGCGAACTTCTTTTTCCCGTCTTCCGGGCCGGCGGGGTCATGCTGAGGTCCGATCCCGGCGCACCCTGTAAGCAGAAAAAAGAGAAGGCATGGCAAAAATGTTATGGAAACAATGGGGTTTTTCATGGTGAACTGCCTTTGAAGAGGGGGTTTAAGGTTTATTGGTAGTTGTTTTCAAGAATTTCAAAATCAGGCATATCTTTTTTGAAAAACGCTTTCATCTTTTTGATGATATTGTTCTCAATCTGGCGTATCCTCTCCCTGCTGATGGCATATTCCTCTCCGATTTCCTGGAGAGTTTCAGGGTCGTCCGAGAATATTCTTCTGTTGAATATGTCAAGCTCCCTTTTATTCAATGTTTCTTTGAATTCGTTCACCTTTTCATGAAGAATATCTTCAATTTCCTTCTGGGCGAATTCATCCTCGGTGGAGTCCTTCTCCGGGTTGATGAAGTCGATCCGCTCCGTATCCGAATCATCCTTTAGGGGCTCGTCAAGAGACAGATCCCAGTTGTCCAGGCGCTGATCCATGTCCGTGATTTCCTGTTCGGTCACCCCGAGTTTTTCAGACAGAAGTTTCGGTTTCGGTTCAAATCCCTGCTCAATCAGCTTCTGTTTTTCCTTTTTCAGCCGGAAAAACAGCTTGCGCTGGCCCTGAGTCGTGCCGATCTTGACCATTCGCCAGTTGTCCATGATAAATTTGAGAATATAGGCCTTGATCCAGAACGAGGCATAGTAGGAAAATTTCACGTTTTTGTACGGATTGAATTTTTTTACGGCCTGCACAAGACCGATGTTCCCCTCCTGAATCAGATCCAGAAGGTTCTGCATCCAGATTCTCTGGAACTCAAGGGCGATTTTTACCACCAGCCGCAGGTTGGAGGTGGTCATGATGTAAGCGGCTTCCTGGTCGTTGTGTTCCTGAATCCGTTTGCCGAGATCGATCTCCTCCTCCCGGGTCAGAAGTCTGTGACGCTTGATTTCCGCCAGATAACTCTGGACCGGATCGGATTTGACAAGGGCTTTAACCTGGGATGGATTGTTTTTCTCCCTGGTTTCCAGAAAGTCTTTTCGGGTGGTTTCTTTGGGAGTTTCCTCCGTTTCATTTGTTTTGCTGCTCATATGAATGACACCCTGTTTTGTATATATGTTCAATCAAAATTATTTGTAACGAATAGTAGAGTATAACATATAATGACAATTTTTCGATTTAAAATTTTTAAAATTTAATTTTTAATGGACAACCATGCCGGAATTTGTTATAAAACTCTTTTTGTTGCGCCTGTAGCTCAGTTGGATAGAGCAACGGACTTCTAATCCGTAGGTCGCGTGTTCGAATCGCGCCAGGCGCACCACCGAATATCAAGGGTTTCGGCTTTTTTTCTCCGGAACCCTTTTGTTTTTGGTGTTGCGCTCGGGTATTGCGCTTTTGAGATTTCACCACATTATCAAACCCGTTCAGGCTCGATTCCAGACGATTCACGGCATCCTGATCCGAACCGTTGAATGAGTGCGGGCAAATGAAATATATGATCCCATATCTGTCGATTTTGAATCCAATCGTTTTTGCTCATTCAGGTATTGAATGAAATAAAAAAATATTTTCAACGCGTTGTTTTT
>CAYFVA010000014.1:0-21229 GCA_964346265.1 uncultured Desulfobacterales bacterium | reverse complement strand
CGGGATACGGACAAGGATTTTCTGATGCCCATCGAGGATGTGTTCAGTATTTCCGGCCGGGGAACGGTTGTGACGGGCCGGATCGAGCGCGGCGTGATCAAGACCGGAGCCGAAATCGAGATTGTGGGGATGCGCGATACCGCCAAGACGGTTTGTACCGGTGTGGAGATGTTCAGAAAGCTTCTGGATGAAGGACGAGCCGGTGACAATGTCGGGCTGCTTTTGAGAGGAACCAAGAGAGACCAGGTGGAAAGGGGCCAGGTTGTGGCCAAGCCGGGTTCGATTACGCCCCATACCAAGTTCAAAGCGGAGATATACTGCCTGAGCAAGGAAGAGGGGGGTCGTCATACACCGTTTTTCAGCGGGTATCGTCCGCAGTTTTTCTTCCGGACAACCGACGTGACAGGTACGCTGAACCTGGCAGAGGGTGTGGAGATGATCATGCCCGGTGACAATGCGTCCATAACAGCCGAACTGATCGCCCCCATAGCAATGGAAAAAGAGCTCCGCTTTGCCATCCGGGAAGGTGGAAGAACCGTCGGTGCCGGCGTTATCGGTGAAATTCTAAAATAGGTCGGAAAAGATATGGCAGAGATGATTAAAACCAAAATTCGAATACGATTGAAAGCGTACGATCATAAGCTTCTCGATCAGTCGGCTATCGATATCGTTGACACCGCAAGGAAAACAGGTGCAAGGGTGGTGGGGCCGGTACCCATGCCAACGAAAATCAACAAGTTCTGTGTTTTGCGGTCTCCCCATGTGAACAAAAAGTCCAGGGAGCAGTTTGAAATCAGGACACACAAGAGGATGATGGATATCCTCGACCCGACTCAGCAGACCGTTGACTCGTTGATGAAGCTTGACCTTTCCCCTGGTGTGGACGTTGAAATAAAATTGTAGTTTGATACAGGACTAGCAGATTATGAGTACAGGATTATTGGGCAAAAAACTGGGCATGACCAGTGTGTTCTCACCCGAGGGGCGTCTCGTCCCGGTTACGGTGGTGAAAGTGGGTCCCTGCACCGTCACCCAGGTAAAAAAGAAAGAGACCGACGGGTACGATGCCCTTCAGGTCGGTTTTGAAGAAAAGGCTGAAAAAAAGGTCAACAAACCCGAGGCCGGCCATTTTGAAAAAAGCGGCGGAAAAGGATTTCGAAATCTCAAAGAATTTCGGATCGACGACCCGTCCGCCTTTGAGGAAGGACAGGTGGTCAGTCTGGAGGATTTTTCCGTGGGGGATAAGGTGACGATTTCCGGAACCTCCAAGGGGAAGGGATTCCAGGGAACCATCAAGCGCCACGGTTTCAGCAGAGGGCCGGAAACCCACGGCAACCGGAACCACAGAAAACCGGGCTCCGTCGGAATGAGTGCCTGGCCCGCCCGGATTATGAAAGGGAAAAAAATGCCCGGCCATATGGGCAACAAGCGGCAGACCGTTAAGAATCTGAAGATCGTTGATATAAAACCCGAAGAAAACGTCATTCTACTCAAAGGGCCGGTGCCGGGGCCGAAAACCGGTGTGATCGAAGTGAAAAAATCCGTTTGATTATTCAACCGGTTACAGGATAACAACAAACGAACGGTCGTGGGTATTGCAGAAACTTTCGCAGTGAAGCACGACTGAAATACTGGAAAGAGGAAACGTATGGCTGCTGTAGATGTGTTCAACAGTACAGGGGAAAAAGTATCCGAAGCAGAGTTGAATGAGGATATTTTTAACGTACCCGTCAAAAACTGTATTCTTCATGACGTGGTAAGAATGCAGCTTGCAGGCAAGAGGCAAGGCACTGCCAAGACCAAAAACCGAGCGGAAGTGACAGGCAGTACAAGCAAACTTTTCAGGCAGAAAGGCACCGGCAACGCCCGTGCCGGTGATGTTAAGTCGCCCCTGCGCAGAGGAGGAGGGGTGATTTTCGGCCCCGCCCCGAAATCTTATTCCATTAAAATCCCCAAAAAAGTCAGATCAAAAGCATTGAAGATGGCATTGAGCGCCAAACTCGAAAATGGAGAGCTTTTTGTCATTGATTCCTTTGACATGGATCAGAGTAAAACCAAACAGTTCATTTCGATTCTTAAAAACCTGAATCTCGGAAATCTTCTGATCGTGACCGAAGAGGAGAATACCAATCTCTTCCTGTCTTCACGGAACGTTCCTGATGTCAAGGTGATCAAAACCGCCGGGCTTAATGTGTATGATATTCTTAAATACGACAATCTGCTTTTGATAGAGCCGGCGATTCAAGGCATCGAAAGGAGGCTGCTGTAATGAAGGAATTTGAAATACTGAAAAAGCCTGTGGTCACGGAGAAATCAACCCTGCAGAAGGAGTTGGAAAACAAAATCACCCTTGAGGTGGACAAAAGAGCGAATCGGGTTCAGATCAAGGAAGCTGTGGAACGCAGTTTTAATACCCGTGTAGACAGTGTGCGGACCATGCAGGTTAAAGGCAAGACAAAACAGCGCGGAAGGATATCCGGTAAACGGAAAGATTGGAAAAAAGCAATCGTGAAACTTGCGCCAGGTCAGAAAATCGATTTTTTTGAAGGTGTATAAGGGGATAGTGACATGTCAATAAAACGGACAAAACCGACATCACCCGGTAGACGAACACAAGAATATCTATCCAATGATGACATAACTACCACACAGCCTGAACGAAGGCTTGTGAAAAAAATAAACAAGAGGTCCGGCAGAAACACATACGGAAGAGCCACCAGCAAAGGGAAAGGCGGAGGCGCCAAACGGCTGTACCGTATCATTGATTTCAAAAGGGACAAAGACGGTATTCCGGCCAAGGTGGCTTCCATTGAGTACGACCCGAACAGGAGCGCCCGGATCGCCCGTCTGGTTTATGAAGACGGGGAGAAACGATATATCCTCGCCCCCAAAGACATCAAAGTGGGGGACAGAATCGAAACCGGTCCGGATGCGGATATCAAAACCGGGAACTGCCTTCCTCTTCAGAACATACCCACGGGTACCCGGATTCACAACATAGAGCTGAAAGAGAAAAAGGGCGGGCAGATTGTCAGAAGTGCCGGATCTTACGCACGGTTGATGGCCAAGGAAGGAAAGTATGCCCAGATTCAGCTGCCTTCCAGGGAGGTCAGGATGGTAAGCCTGAAATGCAAGGCAACCATCGGACGGCTGGGCAATGAAAAGCATGAAGACTGCAACCTTGGAAAGGCCGGCCGGTCAAGATGGCTGGGCACAAGGCCCACTGTTCGCGGCGTTGCAATGAATCCGATTGATCATCCCATGGGCGGCGGCGAAGGACGCTCTTCAGGCGGCCGGCAGCCATGTACACCCTGGGGCGTACCAACAAAAGGGTACAGGACAAGATCGAACAAGCGAACTGACAAGTATATAGTAAAAAGACGATCAAAAAAGAAATAAATAGGTGATTTGATATGCCAAGATCATTAAAAAAAGGTCCTTTTATTGCCCGGGAACTTCTGCGGAAAGTGGTCACAACAAAGGAATCCGGGAGCAGCAAGGTCATCAAAACCTGGTCAAGAAGGTCAACGATTATACCTGAAATGGTCGGTATCACCCTTGCCGTACACAACGGGAAAAAGTTCATTCCGGTTTATGTGACCGAGAACATGGTGGGTCATAAACTTGGTGAATTTTCACCGACGCGGACCTTTTACAGCCATGCCGGAGATAAAAAATCAAAAATGAAGAAGAAGTAAGGAAGAAGAAATGGAAGTCAAAGCAACCGCAAAATTTGTACGAATTTCTCCCTTCAAGTTGCGATCTCCCATCGAATTGGTTAAGGGCAAAAATGCCGAGGAAGCGTTGACCCAGCTGAAATTTATGCCGCTCAAGGCTGCGGGTATTATTTCAAAAACGTTAAAGTCCGCAATTGCCAACGCCGAGCATAACAACGACCTCGATGTGGACAGTTTGATTGTGAAAAATATAATTGTCGACCAGGGTCCCGCCATGAAAAGATTCAGGCCGAGAGCCAGAGGACGGGCTACCAGGATCCTGAAGAGAACCAGTCATATAACCGTTATTGTTGAGGAAACGCTCTAAATAAGGAGGAATCTAGCTTGGGTCAGAAAGTACATCCCGTCGGATTAAGATTAGGAATTATCGGTACATGGGAATCCAGGTGGTACGCTGATAAAAAATATTCTGATTACGTGCATGAAGATTTCAAAATCAGGAAATTCCTGAAAAAGAAGCTGTATCATGCGGGTGTTTCGAAAATTGAGATTGAACGATTTTCAAAGCAGATCAGGATCAGGGTTTTCGCTGCCAGACCCGGTATTATCATAGGGAAAAAAGGCGCTGAAATCGCCGTATTGAAAAACGAGCTTGAAAACATGCTGGTGCCTGAAGTGTTGATCGATATCAAGGAGGTACGCAGATCCGAGCTTGACGCTCAACTTGTTGCGGAAAATATTGCACTTCAGCTGGAAAGAAGGGTCGCTTTCAGGCGGGCCATGAAAAGATCTGTTTCAACGGCAATGCGTTTCGGCGCCAAAGGAATCAAGATTATCTGCGCCGGCCGGTTGGGCGGAGCGGAAATGGCCCGGACCGAATGGTACAAGGAGGGACGGATTCCCCTTCATACCCTGAGGGCTGATATTGACTACGGATTCATTGAAGCAAAGACCACATACGGGACCATTGGAATCAAGGTTTTTATCTTTAAAGGTGAAATCATTAATGCAGGAAACCAGGGCACTGCTGGTGCATAAATTGGAAAAGAGCGATCAGGAGAATGACATATGCTGAGTCCTAAAAACGTAAAGTATAGAAAACGCCAGCGTGGACGGCTGAAAGGAAAACCGAGCAAGGGGATATCCTTAAGCTTTGGAGACTACGGGCTTCAGGCTACAGAGAGCGGGTATATCAATGCAAGACAGATCGAAGCGGCCAGAATCGCGCTGACCCGCAGAACCAAGAGAACCGGTAAGTCCTGGATTCGGATTTTTCCGGATAAACCCATCACCAAAAAACCGGCTGAAGTGAGAATGGGAAAGGGAAAGGGCGCCACAGAGGCCTGGGTGGTGCCGATCCGGCCGGGAAAAATACTGTACGAAATGGAAGGAGTTTCCAGGGAACTCGCCCAGGAGGCTCTCCGGCTCGCTGCAAACAAACTGTCCGTTAAAACACGATTTGTTGAAAGGAGCTAGGAAATGAAAACGGCTGAACTGAGAAAAATGAGCGCCGAAGAGATGGAAAAGAAACTCGTTGAATTGAAAAAAGAGCTTTTCAATCTCCGTTTCCAGCACGGGACGGCTCAGCTTGAGAACACCGCCGCCCTTTCAAGGGTCCGCAAGGACATTGCAAGGGTGAAGACGGTGGCCAGAGAACTCGATATGAATCTAACATAAAAAGAATAAAGTTTCAGATTATGAAAGAAGAGCGAACAAGAAAGGAACTTTTGGGTAGGGTGATTTCGGATAAAATGGATAAATCTGTTGTTGTCCGGGTTGAGAGTTTTGTTAAACACAAAGTATACAAAAAATACATCAAACGGCACAAAAAGTATATGGCTCATGACGAAAACAACCAGTGCAGCCAGGGCGACCGGGTTCGCATAATCGAAACAAGGCCTTTGAGCAAAAACAAATACTTTCGGGTGAAAGAAGTCGTTAAAAAGGCTGTTTGATAAGGAGTGAGAAAAGATGATCCAGGATGAAACCAGACTGACCGTTGCGGATAATTCCGGGGCGAAGGAACTGTGCTGTATTAAGGTGTTAGGTGGGTCCAAGAGACGATTTGCCGGAATAGGTGACATCATTAAGGTTTCAGTCAAAGAGACCATTCCCAACGCCAAGGTGAAAAAGGGTGATATAGTAGAAGCGGTGATCGTGCGGACCAAAAAGGAAATCCAGCGGCCGGACGGTTCAATGGTTCGGTTCGACGATAATTCCGCCGTTATCATAAGCAGAAACAAAGAACCGATCGGAACACGTATTTTCGGGCCTGTGGCAAGAGAGCTTAGAGCCAGGAATTTCATGAAGATCATATCTTTAGCACCGGATGTGTTATAGTGCTGAATCCCAGGGTAACAGGAGCCGTAACGATGAACAGAGGAAAGATCAGAATTAAAAAAGATGACAAAGTCAAAATTCTTGCCGGAAAGGACAAAGGCAAGATCGGCAAGGTGCTGCAAGTGGCGCCGAAAACCAGTCGGGCGGTAGTTGAGAATATAAACGTGGTAAAAGTTCACCAGAGACCTTCACAGTCGAACCCACAGGGCGGGATTGTGGAAAAACCGATGCCCGTCGATGCTTCAAATTTGATACTTTTGTGCAGCAAATGTGTGAAACCGACCAGGATCAGTGTTCAGCATCTGGACAGCGGGAAACGGGTGCGTGTCTGCAAAAAGTGTAATGAACAGATCGATTCCTAGGATCGAGGCCGGAGGAACGAAATGGCAAATACAGTAGAAATATATGAAAAAGAGGCGGTTCCCCAACTGATGGAAACTTTTGGCTACAAAAACACCATGGCGGTTCCCAGAATTGAGAAGATCGTTCTGAACATGGGACTCGGTGAGGGGATCAATAATCCGAAAATCGTTGAATCAGCCGCTTCAGAACTCGGTATGATCGCCGGGCAGAAGGCTGTAATCACCAGGGCGAAAAAGCCGATCGCCGCATTCAAACTCAGATCGGGCATGCCGATCGGCTGCATGGTAACCCTGCGCCGGGAGAAATGTTATAATTTTTTCCAGAAACTTGTACACATCGCCCTGCCCCGTGTCCGGGACTTCAAGGGAATTTCAGGAAAAGCGTTCGACGGCAGGGGCAATTACAGCCTCGGCATCAAAGAGCATATTATTTTTCCTGAAGTCGATTATGACCGGGTGGACAGCATTAAGGGAATGAATGTTTCCATTGTTACATCCGCTAAGACAAACGAAGAAGGCAAAAAGCTTTTGAGTCTTTTGGGAATGCCTTTCAGAAATTGAAATCGTTAGGAGGAAAACTTGGCTAAGAAGTCTCTAATAGCAAAGGCGGCAAAGAAACCGAAATTTAAAGTTCGCGGGTATAACCGTTGTCCCTTGTGCGGTAGATCAAGAGGTTTTTTAAGAAAATTCGGGATCTGCAGAATCTGTTTCCGTGAACTTGCTTCCGCCGGAAAACTTCCGGGTGTGATCAAGTCAAGCTGGTAAATAGCAGAGCGACAGGCAGAAAATGTAAAGGAGAATGTGATTATGGCTATGAGTGATCCGGTTGCGGATATGCTGACCAGAATACGCAACGCTGGAAAGGCTGAATTCGCCCAATTGGATATCCCAGGGTCGAAGTTGAAGACACAAATTGCCAGAGTGCTCTCAGAGCAGGGGTACATCAAGGGATACAAATTCACCGAGGATAACAAACAGGGGATGCTTCGTGTCTACCTGAAATACATGGACAATTCGAAACACGTCATCTACGGAATCGACCGAGTGAGCAAACCCAGCTGCAGGGTATACAAAAAGGCCAAAGAGATCAAACCGGTTTTGAACGGCCTCGGAATATCAGTCGTTTCCACGTCAAAGGGACTGATGACGGATAAACAGGCCCGGGAGAATAACCTGGGCGGAGAAATTCTTTGCAACGTTTGGTAGTTCAGGAGTATACGATATGTCTAGAATAGGAAATAAGCCGGTTCAGATACCCGAAAAAGTCCAAATCGACTTTGAGGGCGACAAGATACTTGTAGACGGGCCGAAAGGGTCACTGGACATAGACAAGCATCCGGCCGTCGAACTGAAAGTGGAGGACGGCAATTTGATTGTCTCCACGGATACCAGTGATCGGAAAAAAGTAGCCCTGCAGGGACTTTTCAGGGCTCTTGTGGCAAACATGGTCACCGGCGTGACCAGTGGTTATGAAAAGAAGCTTCTGCTTGCGGGAATCGGGTACAGGGCTGAAGCGAAAGGACAGTCCCTGGTACTGAATGTGGGATACTCCAACCCGGTTGATTTTGCTCTTCCCGAAGGAATCTCCGCAACTGTGGAGAAAAACACGGAAATCACTCTTTCCGGTATCAACAAGGAACTTTTGGGGGAAACCGCGGCCAAAATACGGGACCTGCGTCCTCCCGAGCCGTACAAGGGCAAGGGAATCATGTACGCCGACGAAAGAATTATCAAAAAAGCAGGCAAAACAGCCGGCAAATAAAGAGCATTAGGGAATTCGAGCTATGGGAAAATTAGACAGACGGGTTTTACGACTGAAACGGAAAAGACGGATCAGAAAAAATATTTCCGGCACCAGTGAAAAACCGAGATTAAGTGTATACAGAAGTGCGAAACATATATATGCCCAGATCATTGATGACGACAATCAGTCCACACTGGCGGCGGCTGCCACTGTTGAAAAGGACTTTGAGACCGAAGGCCGGAAAACGGACAAGGCCAAAGCGGTCGGAGAGCTTATCGGCAACAGGGCCAAGGAAAAAGGCATCAGCAAGGTGGTGTTCGACAGAAACGGATATCTTTATCATGGACGTGTAAAAGCCTTGTCAGAGGGAGCCAGAGAAGTCGGGCTGAATTTCTAAATTAAGGAGGAGTACTCTTGGCAACAAAGCAGATGGAAGAAAATCAGTTGATCGATCGAGTGGTAAAGATCAATCGGGTCGCCAAAGTTGTAAAGGGCGGCAGAAATTTTAGTTTCAGTGCACTGGTAGTCGTCGGCGACGGAGAAGGCAGTGTCGGTTACGGTCTGGGAAAAGCCACAGAGGTTCCCGAGGCGATCCGAAAGGGTATGGAGAAAGCAAAGGGCAACATGAAACGGGTATCCATCCTTGACGGTACCCTCCCTTATGAGGTAATCGGCAGGGCAGGGGCCGGACGGGTTCTGATGAAACCGGCTTCCCCGGGAACAGGAGTTATTGCAGGAAGCGGGATCCGTGCGGTACTTGAGGCCGCCGGTGTTACCGATATTTTGACAAAGTGTCTCGGTACCCACAATATGCAGAACATTGTACGGGCTACTATCGAAGGACTGCAGACCCTGGAAACCAAAGAGCAGGTCGCTCGGAGACGGGGCATCAGGCCTGAAGAAATCTAAGCGGAGAAGAGAAATGGCAGGCAAGCTGAGAATTAAACAGATCAGAAGTATAGTCGGTAGACCTGAAAAACATAAGAGGATCTTAAGAGCGCTGGGACTGAAAAGAATGCATATGACCGTGGAACACGACGCCAAGCCCGAGATCATCGGAATGGTCAGAAAGGTCCCGCATCTGGTTCAAGTAGAGGAGGCATAGAATGAAACTGCATGAACTGGCACCTGCTGAAAAAAGCAGAAAAAGCAAAAAACGAGTGGGGCGCGGTCCGGGATCCGGAATGGGAGGAACCGCCACAAGGGGCCATAAAGGCCACAACGCCAGATCCGGCGGCGGCGTACGGCCCGGTTTCGAAGGCGGACAGATGCCCATACACAGGCGTCTTCCCAAGCGGGGATTCACCAATATCTTCAAAAAACAGGTGAGCGTAGTGAATGTGTGTGACCTGGATCGGTTTGAATCCGGGGAGACCGTTGATATTGATGCGCTGAAACAGAAAGGTATGGTGAAAAATCGGTTTGATGCCGTCAAGATACTTGGCGACGGTGACATAGCCAGGGCACTTACGGTGAAAGAGTGCCGCGTCAGCAAAAGTGCCAAAGAGAAAATCGAGTCGGCCGGCGGCAGTATAGCGTCTTAAGGCGATGTAATGAATTTACTCATAATTTTCAGGTGAGCGGTAACAGATGATTAGCAAAAGCTACCAGAATATACTAAAACAACCCGAGCTCAAGAAAAAACTTCTGATCACGCTGGCCCTTCTGTTTGTTTACAGGGTCGGCGTCCACGTGCCGACCCCAGGCATTGATACCGACGCACTGGCCCAGTTTTTCAATAACGCATCCGGGACTCTTTTTTCCATGTTCAACATGTTTTCCGGGGGCGCTTTGACCAATCTGTCGATTTTTGCCCTTGGAATCATGCCGTATATCAGTGCATCGATTATCATAGAACTGATGACCGTGGTGGTTCCCCATCTGGAACAACTCAAAAAGCAGGGCGAGGCAGGAAGAAAGAAAAAGACCCAGTACACACGGTACGGGACCGTTTTACTCAGCGTAATCCAGGGTTTCGGCATCGCCGTTGGTCTGGAGAGTATGACGTCTCCTGCCGGAGACGCCATTGTCATGTATCCGGGCTGGGGCTTTCGCCTGCTCACGGTGATCACACTGACGGCCGGGACTTCGTTTATCATGTGGCTGGGTGAGCAGATTACCGAACGGGGCATCGGAAACGGCATCTCTCTTATCATATTCGCCGGGATCGTGGCGAATATGCCTGCTGCCATCGGAAACACCCTCCGGCTTTTTTCCACAGGGGAGATGAATCTTTTCTTTCTGATCATTCTCGGTGTGCTGATGGTGGGTGTCATCGCCTTTATCGTGTATATGGAGCAGGCGCAGCGCCGCATACCGGTCCATTATGCCAAACGGGTCGTAGGACGGAAAATGTACGGAGGGCAGAGTTCCCATCTTCCGTTGAAAGTGAATACCGCAGGGGTGATTCCGCCGATATTCGCTTCTTCGATCATCATGTTTCCCACCACGCTGGCCCAGTTTATCGATATGCCGATCATGAAAGGCTTCGCTACGCTGCTAAGTCCTGGCTCAATTTTATATTATCTGGTATATATCGGGTTTATTATCTTTTTCTGTTTCTTTTATACGGCGATTCAGTTCAACCCGGAAGACGTGGCCGAGAACATGAAAAAGAACGGCGGTTATATACCCGGTATCCGGCCGGGAAAACGGACAGCCGAGTATGTTGACAGGGTTCTGACCCGGATTACCCTCGGTGGGGCGCTGTATGTTTCAGCTGTTTGTGTGCTGCCGACAATGCTTATGACGAAATTCGATGTTCCGTTTTACTTCGGCGGAACCGCCTTGCTGATTGTTGTCGGGGTGTCCATCGATACGGTGTCGCAGATTGAATCCCATCTGGTGATGAGTAAATATGACGGGTTCCTTGGCAGATCAGGCAAGGGGAAATAGAACCTGGAGACCACTTTTACAGGGGAACGAAAGAGAGATTGCGTTATGGCGAAAGAAGAGCCGATAAAAGTAGAAGGAACAGTTCTGGAAACGCTGCCGAACGCCATGTTCAAAGTTGAACTGGAAAACGGGCATGTGCTTACAGCTCACATTTCAGGTAAGATGAGGATGCACTTTATTAAAATATTACCCGGAGACAAAGTTACAGTGGAGCTTTCTCCTTATGATTTAAATAGAGGCAGAATTACTTACAGATACAAATAGGTTAGGAGATATAACCCATGAAGGTACGGGCATCAGTAAAAAAAATATGCAGAAACTGCAAAGTGATTAAACGACGCGGCATAGTCAGAGTGATATGTATAAACAAACGCCACAATCAGAGGCAGGGATAGGGGGTTACATTGGCAAGAATCGCAGGAGTTGACTTACCCAGAGGGAAGCATGCCGACATTGCTTTAACCTACATACACGGTATCGGCAAAAGCAGGGCCAGGGAGATCCTGGCTGAAAGCGGCATAGAGGCGGCCGTAAAATCGGATGAGCTGTCAGAAGAACAGATCAAGGCCATCAGAAACCATATAGACAACCACTATAAGGTGGAAGGTGAGCTGAGATCCGAAGTTTCAATGAACATCAAAAGACTGATGGACCTTGGATGCTACAGGGGACTGCGGCACCGCAAGGGACTACCCTGCCACGGGCAGAGGACCAGTACCAACGCACGTACGAGAAAAGGTCCCAAAAGAGCGGCTGTTAAAAAGAAAAAGTAGGTAACCTAAAAAGGCAGGATGAGCAATGGTTAAAAAAACAAAAAAAGGTACAAGTACCCGGGCCAAAAAAGTTAGAAAGAATATTTCCACGGGCATAGTGCATATTCAGTCCACTTTTAACAACACGGTGGTCACCATCACCGATGAAAACGGAAATACCCTGTCATGGTCCAGTTCGGGAATGCACGGATTTAAAGGCTCCAGAAAGAGCACACCGTTTGCAGCCAAAATCGTGGCCGAGGATGCCGGGCACAAGGCCCGGGAACACGGGGTCAAGAATGTAGGGGTGTATGTGAAAGGCCCCGGACCGGGAAGGGAATCTGCTTTGCGGGCGCTGCACGCAATCGGATTTAACATTTCACTGATCAAGGACGTAACCCCGGTGCCCCATAACGGATGCCGTCCGCCAAAAAGAAGAAGAGTTTAAGTTTATAAAGGAGGAACACGTTGTCACGTTATAGAGGATCAGTTTGCCGTCTGTGCAGACGTGAAAATATGAAGCTTTTCCTGAAGGGTGATCGTTGCTTTTCAGACAAATGCAGTTATGACCGCAGAGGATATCCGCCCGGAGAGCATGGACAGAAAAGAGGCAAAAGGTCGGATTACGGAACACAGCTCAGGGAAAAACAGAAAGTCAGACGGATCTACGGGGTGTCCGAGCAGCAGTTCCGGATATTTTTTAAAGAAGCGGACCGGCAGAGGGGAATTACCGGCAGCAATCTTTTGAATCTTTTGGAAAGAAGGCTGGACAATGTCGTATTCCGAATGGGATTTGTAAACTCCAGGAACCAGGGACGTCATTTTGTCCGTCACAACCATTTCACGGTAAACGGCAAAAAGGCCAATTCTCCTTCATTGCTCATTAAAAAGGGAGATGTTGTCGAGCTCAAGGAAAAGAGCAGGAATATCCAGGCCATATCCGATTCTCTTGAAGCGGTTGTCAGGCGGGGTATGCCCCAGTGGATTGAGCTGGATAAAGACAATTTCAAGGGTGCCGTCACAGGCCTGCCGGCACGGGAAGATATTACGCTGCCGATTCAGGAACAGCTCATTGTAGAGCTCTATTCAAAATAATCCATTTTGACAGGAGTTCAGAATATATAATCATCAGGAGAGTTACATGTCATCTGACAAACTTGTATACATGAACTGGCGGGAGATGATCAGGCCGGAAAAAATGGACGTGACCACCACTTCCACATACGGAAAATTTGTCTGTGAACCGCTTGAAAGGGGATTCGGGATTACCATCGGCAATTCCCTGAGACGGATCATACTTTCGTCCCTATATGGAGCGGCGATTGTCTCGGTTAAATTCGAGGACGCACTTCATGAGTACAGTGTGATTTCTGATGTCAGAGAGGATGTTTCGGAAATTATTCTTAATTTGAAGGAACTGAATTTAAAAGCGGATGTCGCAGAAGACTGCCGTTTGAAAATCAATTCGGGCGGTAACCGGGTGGTAACCGGCGCTGATGTGATCAGTGAAGACGGAAAAGTTGAGGTCCTTAATCCGGAACAGCATATCGCGACCATCGGGAAGAACGGCAAACTGAATATCGGAATGACCGTCCGGACCGGGAAAGGGTACGCCCTGGCATCGACAAACCGGGATGACGAAGCGCCGATCGGTACGATTCCGGTGGACAGCGTATTCTCTCCCATAAAACGGGTGAAATACGTGGTGGGAACTTCCCGGGTCGGGCAGAAAACCGACTATGACAAGCTCACCCTTGAAGTCTGGACAAAAGGGAGTGTCACTCCGGACGATGCAGTCGCCTTTGCCGCAAAAATTCTGAAAGAACAGATGAATCCGTTTATCAATTTTGACGAGGATATCGAACCGGACAGTGATGGAGAAAACGGAAATGACGAGCCGAAAGAGTTCAATGACAACCTCTACAGAAGCATAGACGAACTCGAATTTTCCGTGAGAAGTTCCAACTGCCTGAAGAACGCACAGATTTACAAAATTTATCAGCTTGTTCAAAAAACGGACCAGGAGATGCTCAAAACCAAAAATTTCGGGCGTAAATCATTGAACGAGATCAAGGAAGTCCTCTCGTCAATGGGCCTTTCTTTGGGCATGGATCTTGAAGGGTTCGAGCCTCCAGAAGAAGAGAATACCGATAAAGGAGAATAATTTCCATGAGACATAGAAAATCCGGCGTAAAGCTCAACAGAACTTCAAGCCACAGGAAAGCCATGTTCAGAAACATGGTGACCTCTCTGTTTAAGCACGGAAAAATAAAAACCACGGAAGCGAAAGCCAAAGAACTTCGAAAACTGGCTGACAAGATGGTCACGCTGGCCAAAAGACAGGACCTGCATGCCAGACGCCAGGCCCTTGCCGTGATAAACGAAAAGGATGTGGTTCATAAACTGTTCAAGGATGTATCCGAAGAAAAGTTCGGATCCCGTCAGAGCGGATACACAAGAATCGTTAAACTCGGACCGAGAAAAGGGGATGCAGCTCCCATGACCATGATTGAGCTGATAGACGACTAAAACAAAAAGCTCTGTGGTTCGTGCCGTTTTGCGGATTTCGGCACGGACGGACGCCCCCGGTGAAACAACACATCGCCCCTGTCGGATTCGGATCCGGCAGGGGCGATGTTGTTTTATTTACGGCAACTTTTTTTCTGATTTTTGAGTTTGTACAGCCTCTCGTCCGCCTTTTTGATCAGTCCAGGAGCTGAATCGGTGAGGTTCTCGGAAAATGAGGCGCTTCCATGGCTGGTTTGAATAAAGATTTCGGAATTATCCCGGATCAGGGGGGTTGTGGAAAGACAGGAGTTTATCCGGGTCATGAAACGTTCCGCCTGTTGCTTATCGGTGGACGGCAGAATCAGCACGAACTCATCTCCTGCAAAACGTGCCACGATATCCGAATCCCGTTTCATCCGTAAAAGTACATCCGCCGTATATTGAAGGGCGTGGTCTCCGGTATCATGCCCGTAATCATCGTTGATTGATTTGAAGTCATCCAGGTCGAGAAAAATGACGGTCAGATCGGTTTTGTACCGGCAGGATCTTTTGTATTCCCGCTGCAGGATTCTATCCATTACGCTTCGGTTGACAAGACCGGTCAAAGAATCATGGAAGGCAAGGTAACGAAGGCGCTCATGGGCGGTTACATTGGACAGGCAAAGGGAGAGTTTCAGTGCAAGATGCTCAAGAAGCGTGGTATCGATCCCCGGTTCGAAACGTTTGGGATCGGTATCTCCCTGGTTGAGGCTTCCAACGATTCTTCCGTCCAGGGAAAGCGGTGCAATGGCAACGGATTTCGGCTGAAACGGGATATGGTCCGGGTAAAGAAATCTGAACCGGTGCAGCTCCTCGTTGGCAAGGATCGGCTGCAGGTTCTCTGAAATCAGACGCCGGAACCGAGGCTCTGAAATGAATTTGGTCTGGGAATTCAGTACTTCGGAATTTTCAATGGCGCTGATATATTCAAAAATCGGGCTTTCTTCCACAATAGAGAGCCATACAAGCGGGATGTCGAACTTTCCGCTGATTTCGGACAAAAGTTGTTCACAAAGGTCTTTGAAGTTGAGAATGGAGAGGATGCTCGCCTCGATCTCCCTGAATTTTCCGGCGATTTCCTCATTGTGCTTGAGGGTTCTGAAAAGGGATTCAGAGATATACATGATATACGCCTCTACCTCATCCGCCGATTGAAGTCATTTGCCCGGTCACGCATGTACGGCTTGTGTCCGCAAGGTTGTGCGCAGAGGGCTTGCTTTTGATGGTTTGAAGCACAAGGTCTTCAATGGTGTCGCAGGAAGCGCCGCTTCGAAGCGGTGTGAGGATGTCGGTTTCCCGGTCGTTTAAAAGACAGGGCCTCAGACCGCCTGTGGCCACAAGCCGAATACGGTTGCAGGAGCTGCAGAAATGATTGCTTACAGGGGTAATGAAACCGATTTCACCTTTTGCTTCCTTTATTCTGAATCGTTTGGCCGGTCCGTCAAACTCTCCTTTCAGAACCGGTTCAAGCTCACCGAACCGTTCTTTGAGTACCTGTTTCACTTCAGGGGTCAGAATCTGCTGGTCCAAACGGATGGAGGTACTCCCGATGGGCATGTATTCGATAAATCGGACATGAAAGGGATTCTCAACGGAGAGTTCGGCAAGGTCGGCTATTTCATCGTCATTGATCCCTCTCAACAGCACTGTATTGATTTTCACAGGGGTCATGCCGATATCCAGAGCGGTATGAATGTTTTCCAGGACTTTTTCAAAGCAGTCGCTGCCGGTGATGGTTCGGAACTTTTCCCGTTTGAGTGTGTCAAGGCTGAAATTCAACCGGTGGATGCCCATTTCATAGAGAGCTTTGAGGGTATCCTTATTGAGAAGGGAGCCGTTGGTGGTGACGGAGATATCCTTAAGTTCGGGGAAAAGACAGAGGTTTTTCAGAAAATCGAGAAGTCCTTTTCTGACAAACGGTTCCCCTCCGGTCACCCTGACTTTTGTGATCCCAAGCTTGATGCATATCTTGACGATTTTGAGAATCTCTTCATAGGTGGCCACATGATACTGAGAAACCAGATCCGATCCGTCCTTGGGCGTGCAGTATGTGCATCTGAAATTGCACCGGTCGGTTATTGAAATCCTCAGGTATGTAATGGTTCGGGAAATATCCTCAGACATGGTTTACCGCCTGTAATATTCGAGAATCGCATCCACCAGCCCGTCAATGGTGTAGGTTTCAGCGGATATGTGTACATCGAGGCCCGAATTTGCTGCAGTGTCCGCAGTAATGGGGCCGATGCATGCGGTGGCACAACGTTTCATGAAGGCACTGAAATCTTTGTCATCCAAAAACAGGCCCCTGAAATTTTTCACGGTGGAGGAACTGGTAAAGGTGACCATGTCGATATCTGCATGTTCAACCGAACCTGCGAAATATTCCATTGATCTTTGATCCGGTGTGGTGACATATGCAGGGACTTCGTGCACAATGGCGCCCATTGAGTTGAGTTCTTCGGGCAGAACGGTCCGGGCTTCCATGGCCCGGGGCAGAAGGATGTTTGTGCCGTCGACGTTCTGATTTTCAAAAGCTTGGACCACGGATTCGGCCCGGTACGTTTCCGGCAGAATATCGGCAACAATACCGAAGGTTCTCAACCGGTCCCGGGTGGCCGGACCGATGCAGGCAAATTTCAAATGGCCGAGACTTCGAACGTCCCTGCCCAGTTCAAAAAGGGTCTTGAAAAAGAAATTCACCCCGTTGACACTGGTGAATACCAGCCATTGGTACGTATCAATTCGTTGGACAGCGTTTTCCAAAGCCGAGTTGTCCGAAAGGGGATTGATCCGGATGGCCGGGATTTCAACGCATTCTGCTCCGAGACGGGAAAGCTTTTCCACAAGATCGCTTGCCTGGGCTCTTGCCCTTGTCACCACGATTTTTTTGCCGAGAAGGGGCAGATGATCAAACCATCTGAGTTCTTTTCGCAACGAGACCACATCTCCGACCACGATAATGGCAGGCGGTTTCAAGCCGGCGGTTCGGACACGCTCGACAATGTTTTCAAGCGTTCCCGTGACGGTCTGCTGCCTTGGCGTGGTGCCCCATCTGACAAGTGCAACAGGAGTCGAGGGGCTTCGCCCATGGGTGATCAGATTATCTGCTATGCTGGGCAGGTTTTTCACTCCCATCAGAAAGACAAGAGTGCTCCCCCCTTTGGCAAGGGCTTCCCATTGAATGCTGGTTTCCTCCTTGGCGGGATCTTCATGTCCGGTGATAAAAGAAACCGAGGAGACGTGATCCCTGTGGGTCAGCGGGATGCCGGCATAGGCGGGGGCGGCAATGGCGGATGTCACACCGGGAACAATTTCAAAATCAACGCCGTTTTCCACAAGAACCTGGGCTTCTTCACCGCCGCGGCCGAAAATGAACGGGTCTCCCCCTTTCAGTCGCGCCACGGTCAAACCCCGGGAGGCTTTTTCCACTATCAGGGCATTGATCTGATCCTGGGTCAGCGTATGATCTCCTCCTTTTTTGCCGGCGTAGATGAGCTCGGCATCGGTATCCGTATGTTTGAGAAGGGAGGGGGAGGCAAGATAATCATACACCACCACGTCCGCGTTCTTTATGCATTCAAGGGCTTTCAGCGTCAAAAGTTTCGGATCCCCGGGGCCTGCGCCGATCAGATAGACTCTGTTGCGGTATTCAGTCATTGGAACCAATATTCTCCAGTATGGTTTTTGCTCCTTTGTCAAGGAGAAGATTTGCCAACTCGATCCCGGCGGCAGCTGTATCGTTTGGATCCGATTCGACGGATTCTTTGATCACAAGGGTACCATCCTCGGATGAAACAATTGCTGTGAAAAGAATGCGATCGGTGTCCAGGACTCTGCCGAAACATCCAACCGGGACATGACAGCTGCCCTCGATTTGCTGAAGGAACGAACGTTCCCCAATGACGCATTTCCGGGTATCCGGGTCATTGAGTTGTTCCATCAGCGGATTGATAAAGTTGTCGTTTTCCCGGGTTTCAACGCAAAGGGCACCCTGGCCTGCTGCAGGGACCATGAGGGACTCGGGCAGATATTCAGTGATGACATGGTCCATTTCAAGCCGGATCAGTCCGGCAGCAGCCAGAAGGATGGCATCGAATGTACCGGAATCAAGTTTTTTCAGTCTTGTATCCAGATTGCCCCGGATCGACTCTACAGTCAGGTCCGGCCTTGCATGTTTTACCTGGGAGGATCGCCTCAGGCTGCTGGTCCCGACCACGGCACCGGACGGAAGTTCCATGAGACTCTTGCCGCTGCCGGAGACAACCGCATCAAAAGGATTCTCCCTTGCCGGAATCGCTCCGATGATCAGGCTGTCCGGCAAACTGCCGGGCATATCTTTCATGCTGTGAACGGCAAGATCGATTTCCCTGTCAAGAAGTGCCTGTTCAATTTCCTTTACAAAAAGTCCTTTTCCGCCGACCATTGAAAGCGGCCGGTCCACAATCCGATCCCCGGTGGTTTTAATGGGGACGACGGATCCGCTGATTTCCGGAAAAAGGCTTTCGATCCGTGACTTGATCCATTCAGCCTGCCACAGGGCAAGCTGGCTTCCCCGGGTCCCGATTTTGATCTGCATCTTCATCTGCATGATCAGGTTCCGCAGGAGGCGCAGCTGGAGGCGGCGCATGTGCCGCATCCGGAAGCGGCGCTTGTTTTTACCGGTTCTCCGGCATCTGATGATTTGGATACAAAACCGCACGCGGACAGGAGCCTTGCAATATCAGTACTCCTGCAGGAAGGGCATGCAGGGGTTTCGGATTTGAGGACCAGAACCTCAAAACTCTTGCTGCATTGGTTGCATTGGTATTCGTATATCGGCATATTTCCTCTCAAACCTTATATGAGTAAGTTCTGATAAAAAGCATTCCATACTACCAGTATATGCACATATTTGCAAGATGCAATCCTCCTGTTGGAATCGGCCTGTGCCCTGCCGCCGGGCACGAAAAAAGCCGCAGGCAAAAAACATGTGAGTTTATGTCTGCGGCTTTTTGAATCACACGTATGCCTGACGGGCACACCGAGTAATGAAAGATCACCCGGGAAGAGCATGAAGTTCATGAAGGTTTTGCTTCAGTTCCTTCATGGTCTTCATGGTGAAAATTGCTGTTCTTTCATATGTTCATAGTACTGTTGTTGTAAAAAAGCTATACTTTGAACTGTCGAACCAGTTTGTTGATTTTTTCGGACATTTCCGAGAGATCCTGGGCTTCATCATTGACCCGCCCGCTTCCGTCAGTCAGTTTTTCAAGGGAACCTGTCACTTCGGCAATATCACTGGTGATACTCGATACCATTTCCGCGCTTTTGTTGATACTGTCACTGATGTCGGTTGTGCCGGAGGAGGCTTGTTCGATTTTGGCGGATATCTCCTGGGTGGTGGCTGTCTGTTCTTCAACAGCCGAAGCGATGGTTGTAACGGTTTCATTGACCGTATTGTTGATCCGGGATACCTTTTTTATGCCGGATACGGCCATTTCCGTACTTTCCTGCATGTTCTCTATCTTCTCTTTGATCTCTGTTGTGGAGTCAGCAGTTTTCTGGGCCAGTTCCTTGATTTCATTGGCAACAACGGCAAAGCCCTTGCCCGCCTCTCCGGCTCTTGCCGCCTCTATGGTGGCGTTCAGGGCAAGCAGGCTTGTCTGTTCGGAAATATCCGAGATGACGCTGGTGACATTACCGATTTCCTTTGAAGCACTCCCGAGCTCATCAACCAGTTTGGATGCTTTCTCCGCCTCATCCGCCGCTTCGGTGGTAATGGAGTTGGCGTGGTTGGTGTTCTGGGAGATTTCATTGATGGTGGATGTCATCTCTTCGGTGGCTGCGGCAACAATGTTGAGATTGTTGGAGGCCTCGTCGGAAGCTGCGTTGACCGATTCAATGCTGCCGGCCAGTGATTTTGCCGAGGACGCCACCTCTTTGGACCGGACAGAGGTGTTTTCCGTGTTTTCACTCATCTCTCCGGCCACTTTGAACATTTCTGTTGAAGAATTGTTCAGGCGATCTACCCGGGCGGTGATTTCTTTTATGATGGTATGAATCTGCTCGATAAACTGGTTAAACCAACCAGCCAGCTCCCCGATTTCATCCTGTCGTTTGATCTCGAGACGCTTGGTCAGATCCCCTTCTCCTTTGGTCAGATCAGTCACCATGGTTTTCAGTGCGTTAATGGGGCCTGTGACAAAGGCTTTCAGGCTCAGTACGATGGAGACCACCAGGGCCAGAATAATCACCAGTGTAACCCCGATCAGGGTTTTAACCGAATTGTTGATTTTTTTCGAAGTGGTCTGTTCAAATTGGCTGAGTGTGACCTTCAGCTCATTTTTGTCATTTTGCAGCCGATTGTCCAGAAGCTCTGTGGAATAGTAGATTCGGACATTACCGATCGTGTTTTCCTCGTGTTTGACCTCGGATTTGAAGGAAAGCTTTTCGTTCAGTTTGATGTCTTCGGGAATCTGCTCTCCGGTTATAATTTTGTCATCCTCTCCTTTCCAGACGGATGCAAACGGCAGATCGTCTTCATCAATGACCTCGATTGCCTGGACACCGGGAAATTTGAGAAAATTTTGCAAAAGATTTTTCAACTGGTCCGGAGCGAAGTTGTACAAATAATAAGAGGAGAGAGCGGCACATATTTCGGAGTTGATCTCCGTCCGGGTGGTCAGAGCTTTTTTCTGGTCGGCTGCGTTTTCTTCAAAAATTTTGGTGATATGGCCTGTACTCCTTTCCATGAGAAACGAAACCAGATCCGTTTGCAGCTTGATGGAAATAAAACTGCTCGCGGAAAGAAGCACAAAAACGATAATGCTGCTGATAATCGCGGTTTTTGCCGAAACCCCCAGGTTGTTGAAAAGTCCTTTCATAAATCCTCCTGCATGTGCCGCTCATTCAAAGCGATGGCGGTCCGTATCT
>CAYFVA010000013.1:9703-21271 GCA_964346265.1 uncultured Desulfobacterales bacterium | reverse complement strand
TATGGCCACAAAATTCAGTTGGATTTTGTGGCCATAGTCTTTTGCCTGCCTGTTTTTGCTGGTCATTTTTCCTGTTTCCGGGGTGCTCCATGCAGGGGCGGTATTTTTCAGCTTTATCAGCCTTCAGGGGGACGGACCCAACGGATATGGGCCGGGCATGGCACCGGCATTCATGGCAGGCTTCAAACATGCCATGGCCGCCGGCAGCGGTCTGGCTGTTATCGGTGTAGGCGCCACTTTTTCCGGGACCGTGAATAGACAGGCGCTTCCCACCCGGTATGATGGTCTTAGGCTTTGTCCTTGGGGACCACAAACACAGGTACGGAGGACCGTTTCAATACCTTGCGCACCAGTTTGTCCCCCATGGCCTTTGCCACCAGACCCTGCTGCCGGCATCCCATGACAATGAAATCACACTCCTCTTCCACGGCAGTGGATACAATTTCATCAGCAATGGAGCGGCCTTCTGCCACCAGGATTTTCTTGATGGCGGAGTCGTCATGGGACGGGGCATTTTCCCGGTCTTCAAAAAATCCGGCAATGGCCTGGCGGATCCGCAGCGCATCCACATTTTTTCCAATGAGCAGATCCTGGGCATTGGATTTGTGTTTGGCCTTTATCTCCTTGTACAGGGATTCTCCAAATGCAATTTTCACCTGTCTTTCCGCTGACGGGCTGGCTTCTTCCATGACATGGAGAACGATCAGGTTGGCGTCGGTAAAGGCGGACATGGCAACAGCATGTTCAAAAATCTGTTTCATGTCCACGGACAGGTCGGATGCAAACAAAATGTTCCGGGGTTTTGTAATCATGACAGGATATCTCCATTTAAAGTATTATAGTAAAAGTAGAGCAAAAAAACGGTATGCCGCAAAATGACAGGAAATTGCTTTTTTCGGCACGCATAACAAATCCGGCAAACTCCTTTTCATCATAATCGATTCTGCCTCACTCAGGAGTGAGGCAGGATCAACGACTCCCCAAAAGATGTAAATATTTTACAAAATATCATTTATTATAAAATTTGCCTATTGTAAGATGAATATTTTGTCAATATAAATTTTTGAAAATTTGCATATTCATCTGTGATTGTTGGAATGGAACTGTGTTGCACTCTTTCTTAGAGAGAACATGCCCGGACTTCTTTTTCCCGTCCGGGAAACAATGGAATTTACACCACTACGGAACTGAAGTGCCGATTATCATTTCAGGGTCAGCTTCACCTGCCACGACGGCTCACTATCTTTACTGTCACTCTTGCGCAACACCGGTTCGGTGATAAACAGTCTTTCCGGTTCCACCGGCCCGTTTTGCACAAGAAAATCCTTCACCCGCATAGAGCGGGACCGGGCAAGGGACAAAAGGTCCTGGTTATCCACCCGGACGAACTCCCGCAGCTGTTTCTCCTGTTCTGAAGGCTCGATTTTTTCGACCGCGCCCTCAAGGTTCTTCGGCTTTTCAAACGGCGCCTCTTTGTAGGCCTGCCACAGGTATGTCTCGTATTCCTCATCCGGTATGGTCACCTCCTCTGTTGTTTCCACATCCCGGCCCTTTTCCAGAAGCTCCTCGAACTTGCGGGTTTTCAACAGATTCAAAAACCGGTGTTCCTCCATGGCAGACCGGTCGCTCTGTTCATCCGCCACCCCGGATATATCGAGTTTCAGAAGAGGGCGTTCATACATGGCTTTGGCAAGGGTGTTCAGTTTTTTCACGGCCGAATCTTCCAGATTGTCAGACCCGGAAACAAACTCGAGATGGTTGATATCCTCGCTTCCGAACATGCTTCCGATAAGGGCGAACGGAGAGGAAGCCGCCTTGGTGATGAGGTTGACCACCATCTTGAACACAATGCCGCCGATGCTGAATTCCGGATCGCCAAGATCTCCGTTCACATCCTGGGACAGGTGGATTTCCCCGCTTCTGTCCTGCAGAAGCGCCACAGCCAATTTCACCGGGAGATTCGAGGCATCCTCGGATTCCACCTGTTCACCGAATGCCAGCTGATTGATGAAAATTTTGTTCCGGCTGGCCAGAGTTTTATCCTCGATCCGGGTGTCCGATTCAATGTTGAGTTTTCCCCTGTCAATGGCGTAACCGAGATACTTGCCCGAATAAGCGGACAGTTTCGGCATACTCATATTGTTCAGCAAGAATGTCAGGTCCGTGAAAAAATCCGGCCCTGGCGGCCGGAGGGAACCTTTGATGGAAACCGGGGCCTGGTTGTTCAAAACGGCTGTAAAATCAACGTCGGCAGGGGTTTCTCCCATGGTGGCGAACCCTTTCACTGCTCCGGAAAGATCGCTGCATACCATTTCCCCTCCGGATTCGACCCGCTTGTCCGTAAAATTCACTCTCCCCTTTTCAATGCGGATCTTTTGGATACCGATCCGGGGCCCTTCGGAAGCCGGTGTGTTATCTTTTGGATCCGTGGATTCTTTTTTCTCTGTTTCGCCTTTACCCGCCTTCTTCTTCTGCATGGCGGCAATATTCGATCCGGTCTCAGACATGATAATGGAAACGGAAGGTTTCACTGACCGGATGGTCTCCACGGTGCATGAAAGTGGCGAGGTTTTGAAATCCACCCTGTTGAACGCAAGTTTGTCAAAAGAAATAAACCCGCTGCCGTGCACGCCGTCCACCGTGTCGAGCTGATCCACGGCCAGGTTTCCTGAAAAAGCGAAATCCATCCCTTTGTCCGGCGCCTTCCGCTTGTTGATCTGCAGGCTCCCCTCCCCCTGCACAGTGCCCTTTGCAATCAGAAGGTCCATATACTGATTCACATACGGCTGAATTGTTTTCACGGCCACCTTGCCGGCGGATACATCGAAATCCGCGTCAAACGGATCGACCCGGATGCCCCCCTTGACGGAGATCTGGCCTTTCTCCGGCATGTTCAACACCAGGTTCAAAGTACCCGGATCTGCATCCTTTTTCGTGTCAAGTCCGGCTGCGGCAAGCTCCACACCAATGGTATCAAAGGTCGGTTCCCCCGGCAGCATGCGGTCCGTGAACGCCACGGCAAACTGTTTGATTTCGGTCCGGTTCATCCGGATCCGCCAGGCGGACTCCCCAGCAGTTTTCTCTTCCGGCGGGCTGTTATCTTCAGTCGATTCAAGCTCTTTTTCGTGTAAAAGTCCGGCAAGATTCAAGGCGCCGACCGGCTCTCTTCTCACCTTAAGAACCCCTTTTTCCGCGGTGATATCACCGAGTTTGACTGATTTGTCGTCCAGGGCGAGCCCGGCGTTGTTCACCTGAAGCACAGACAGATTCAGCACGGTTTCGTTGTCGGATTCGGACAAAGCCAGGTCCTCCAGTGTCACGGACACATCCGCCAGGTTCAGCGCGTTGCCGGCATCAGAGGCGGCATACGACAGGTTCCCTGAGACGTCAACAGTTCCCTTGTCAATCCCGGCGGACAGAAACGGCTGATAATAGGGAACAAACTCCGGTATAACAATGTCCTCCACCCGGAATCCGGCATTGACTTTGACCGGGCTTGGCAGGAATGTGCCGTTCACCTCCAAAGCGGCACCACTTTCCGTTCGAAATGCCGCATTCACGTCAGCCGGAGTTTTTGACCTGAGGCCGAAGTTTTCTACCTCCACTTCAAGGCTGGAAACCGTTTCAGTGAAAGAAGGTTCAACAGACCGGTCCGCAAATTCCAATGCACCCCCTGTAAGGCCGAACCTGTCCACCAAAAGATCAAAACCGGATTCACTCTTCCCGGTTTTACCGCCGGTATTTCCGCCGTCCTCCTTTGGCGGGGCGACACCTTCACCCGGGCCGCCCGGATTTTCAAAGGCCGGCAGCCGAAAACTTCCTGCAGGTTTTCTGTGCAGTGCCACCCATGGATTCTCGAGCAGAACACTCGCAAGCCTTACCCGCCTTTCCAGGAGGTTGTCCGTTTGAACCTCAAGCTCTGTTTTCGGGATCTCCAGAAAGGTAAAACCGTCCTCCCGGATGCCGGACAGATTCAGGTCCCTCAGTTCCACCTTCCCGGAAAGGGAAACATAGGGAGAATCATCACCTGGATTTGCGTATGCCATCACCAGATCTGCTGAAAGAGTGCCGCTTTTCATTGTAAAATTTCGGCCGGCAGGCAGATACTCCATATAGAAAGGCAGATCAATGCCGGAAAGATCAATGTCGAACCGGGTTTCCAGGGTATCGGAAAACGGCTTGGTCCGGCCGTCCAGATCAAGAGGTGTTCCGTTGATCACCGCATGAAACGCCGGCTTTGCAAACGTTTCCACATGGGTTTCAAAATTGGAGATCTGCGGCAGGCTCAACCAGATATCCGTTATCCGGTGCACCTTGGAGCGGGGCTGATCCCTGAACTCGATTCCTGCTCTTTTCACGGTGATGTTGTTCACGGAAAACCGGAACGGTCGCTCCTCCTCTCCGGACTGCTTTTCTTCGGTCTGCTTCTGGACCGGGATCATATCACTGACATTGTATGTACCATCGTTGTCCCGGACAAGCGAGATGTTTGGTGCCGCCAGGGAAAGCTCCTTGATGACAAGCGCCCGCCGGAAAACAGAGGAAATCTGCAGGTTGACTGCAGCCGTATCGATCGACAAAAGACTTTCATCCCCGGATTTCCGTTTTACGTCAAACCCGCTGATCTCACAGGTCAGAAGATACGGGTTCACCCGGACTTTCTGTATGAGGGTCTTGCGGCCCAGGATCTCTTCGATTTTCGAGGTTGCCGTCTTTTCGATGATCACGGGAGCTGCGAAAAACCCGAAAAGCGTGTACAGAATCAAAAGGCCTGCAACCGTGAACACAATGGTCCGCAGCCTGCTTGATACAGTAAAAAAAGAAAGGATTCGCCTGCCGGGTGTTTCGCTCATATCTCTCCTTGTTGACTGCCTACAAGTACACCACCAGAACAATCGTGAAAAGTATGAAAAGCACAAGAGGCTGAAAAATCCGCACAAACCACTCCAGCCTCTTCATCAGAACCAGACGGCCGTTATAAAAAGCGCTTCTGACTGCAATCGTGACGGCGATACCGATTAACAGCCAGAAATAGACAAAAAAGTACAAATAATCCATGGCCACCAGATAACCGATATCAGGCAGCTGATTGGAGGTCATCAGGCTGAGGGAGACGGTGGTCAAAAGGAGTATTACACCCAGGTTCAACCGGGCGGCAAACGGGGGCGGCTCGGGAAAAATAAAAGTCATGGCATACCCCAGAAAGAATATAAAGAACAGCGGAACCAGGTTTTTCAGCACATAGCTTTTGGCATTGCGCTTTATATCCACCACCAGATTAAAACGCGAATAACTTATCCCTGTATCAGCCTTGGATGAAAACATCCTGGGATTGCCCAGGGTGGAGTCGGCCGAGCCTATGTCTGAATAAACCACTATATCCCGCAAAAGCCATTCATTATGACCTTTGAAACCGGAATTTTTATTGATGCGTTCAACAAGATCAGAATCCACACTGCGCTGCATGCCCATGTCATCAGCGACAAAAATCAACTGCTCTCTGTTTAAATCCCTGTGCCGGAATTTTATATGAAGGTCCTGTTCGTCAAAAGGATAATCGTGGAACTGAAAAGATTGCGAAAATTTGGTCTTTACCCGATAGGCCCGGTATTTCATGTCGTTTACCCGGCCCTGGATCAAAGGATCACTGCGCAAGTCGATCCGGTTTACCGCATTGGCAAACTCGATTTCGCTATAATCCATATCCCCTTTGTGCCGGAACCAGACGTACATGTCAGCAGTAAAACTTTGATCTTTCTGGTCAATATTGGTGACTTCATTGACATCCAACCCGGTGTAGACCACTTTCGTCTTATAATAATACTTGCCTTCAAAGAAGAGTATTCTGCCTTTTTCCACCTCTTGTTCAAGATCCAGAACCGATTCAGGTGCCAGAACAGGAGTCAGCTGCGCAGGGGCTGATACCAGATTGTCACGCGTATATATCCCGAACGGAGAGGGGGTCACCGCATTCCCCTTGTCATCAAAATAGATATGACCGGTCACTCCCTGAAAAGATTTTTCCGGGCTGTTTAAAGAGGCCAGGGCATTGCGGACCTGTATTCGGTTTACCCCGGATTTGCCGGTGCGGGCTGCTTTCTTTATTGCCTGAAACACGATCGAGGCGGCGTCATAATGAGTCGCAGCCAGGGCATCCGGTTCCCGGCCATATTCATTGATGAATTTTTGGCTGAATTTCTGGGCCTTACGATTGGCAATGTCCCGGATAAAATAGGTTGTGGCATAAATTCCATCCGTATAATCACCAATTTCTTTATCACCGGACTTTACCCCCTCGAATTCATTGGGAAAAGAGCCCAGACCCAATGAGTCCCCGCCAAGTATGGGGATATCCACTCCCCGGTCTTTGAGCATTTTCACAAGCCCGGCAGCCTCCTGATCCAGCAGCGCCACATACAGAGCAGCGTCAGGGTCTGCATCCGCCGCCAGTCGATCAGCGATTTTCTCAAGCCTTGTCTCTTTATCAGCATTCAGGGAATCGATTCCCCAGACATTTTTCACTGCAAGATCCAGATCAGCCGCCGCACCTTCAAAAGCGCGCTTTAAGGTCCTGCCGTAGGCATCTCTTTCAAAAACAATATGTACGTTTTCTTTTTCCAGAACACCCTTCAAATAGAGGGCTGACAATTTGCCCCGCAGATTGTTATTGGAAATCACCCGGAAATACCAGTCGTTGCCCTCTGTCACTTCAGGTGCGGTTGCACTCCCGGTTACGGCAGGTATACAGTACTTTTTGTACACCTCGCCTCCGATTAAGGATAAAGAGCTGTAGTAATGACCGATCACAGCCAATGCGTCTGTTTCTTTGACAACCTCCAGCGCCTTATCCTGTGCTGCTTTTTTATCGTGCATGTTGTCAAAAGACAACACCTCGACCTGACGGCCCTGGATACCTCCCTTTTTGTTCACTTCCCCGGCCGCCAGCCGGACTCCGTCCAGCATCGCCTTGCCGCTGGAGGCATCCTTTCCGCTCATGGGGCCGATCACGGCGATTTGTACAGGGTTGTTTTCCGCATTCACTGTTTCAGGGCTCTGTAGTAGCGTCAGCAAAGCTCCAAGAGCCAACAAAAGGACGAAACCGAATCCGGACAACAATCGCGGAGACTTTTTTTCAAAACGGGGTATTTCTACTCGCATAGGCAGACACACTGTTTGAATTGATTATAAAAAAACGGGATCCTTGTTGACAATTCATATAATCAGATACAAACGAAAAATGCAAGTTCAGTGATCTCGATCACAAAAACAAAAAAAGGCAGGTTTTCAGGGGGTCGGTTTCGAAGAGACCGACGGAAACCTGGACCGATCCGTGTGGGGATAGAATTTGGCCCCGGAAAACATGTTCATGAATTCCTGGTTCACGTTCAGTTCAATATAGGTGATATTGTTGCGGATTTTGGCCACCCGGTCCACTGCACCAGGTTCCAGAAGAAATTTTTCAGCGCCGTTCAGCGAAGAATTTCCCAGAACACGAAAACGATCCAGCGGGATATCCGGAAGCATGCCGATGGAGATGGCGGATTTGGGATTGATGAAAGAGCCGAACGTACCTGCCACGAAAAAATGGGCCAGGTCGTGAAAAGCCAACCCTGCAGTATTGCATACGATTACTTCCAGGATCGTGTACATGGCTGCTTTGGAACTTGTCAGAAGATCGAGATCCACCTGGCTGATCGAAATCGTATCGCCTGTGGCGGAATTTTTGCTGTCGGCCAGTATGAAATGCCGGATCCCGTCTTTCTCGAAAAGCCTCTCTCCGCATCTTTCCGGATCCAGTTTTCCACGGATATCGATGAACCCGCCCAGAAACAGAGCTGCGGCAAGATCAATCATGCCTGAACCACAAATCCCTGCGGCCGGCTGATCGTCAATGGTGTGAACGACAAGATTTCCTGTGGCCGGTTCATACGCCACCCGGTCGATGACACCGGGAGCCGCGTTCATGCCGATATCGCTTATACCGCCCTCAAGAGCAGGACCTGCCGCTCCTGCACAGGCGATCATCATCTCGGCGTTCCCCACCACCACTTCTGCGTTGGTGCCCACATCCACCATGATGCCCGTTTCGTTCATCCGGTCGAGACCCGAATAGAGGATGCCCGCCACAAGGTCACCTCCGAAGTAGCTGCCGATGTTGGGGAAGAGAAACACCCGGGCGGCCTCCCCGATCTCGATCCCGATTTTCCGGGCTTCGATCAAATCCGGCATGTTCACACAGGGAATATACGGCTCCCGGATAATCCCGGCCGATTCAACGCCGAGAAACAGGTGGGTCATACTGGTATTTCCGGCTGCGGAGAGTATACAGATGTCATCCGGGCTTGTGCCGGACTGCCTGCACAACTCTGCAATATTTTCGTTCATCCCGGTGATGATCATATCCTGAAGGGCTTCAAGCCCCTTGGCGTTCCCGGCATAATGAATCCGGGTGAGGATGTCCGGCCCGATCGCTGTCTGGGGATTGTCAAAACCACTCTCGGCAATGGCTTCACCGGTTTCGAGGTTGACCAGCCGCAGAGCCACCCGCGTGGTTCCGATATCCGCGGCCGCCCCCACAAAGGGAGCCGTACCGTCCCCGGCCTTGAGACCGAGAAGCTCCCATCCGCCGTATCCTTTGATGACAGCAGCCGTAACGTCATGACCCCATTGTTTCAACTTTCCCGGAAGGCGGCGGACAAGCTCGAACGGAACACGTATGCTGTCGATACCGAATGCCTTACAGACAGCGTTTTTCAGCCGTTCCACGTCAGCGGTGTTGTTTTCCAGGCTGGGGCTCGCCACGGTGAAACGAGCCGTATGGCCGGTATAGATCCGATCCCCCATTATTTATTTTTGGCCTTTTCCAGCCGTTCCTTCACCTTGGGAAAATAGTGCAGTTCCGTGTGGGGCAGAAAAAGCGATCCCATGTAATGGTCCATGTACGAGTTGGTCTCTGCCAGCTCGAAATTGGTCATCATGTTCACCACCTTGAGCACGTTTTGTCTGAGGCTGTTGGTCAGACAGTTCATACGGCAGCCCAGAAGCGAGCCGTTGCCCAGATAAAGGATCCGCCCCGGATCCGTCTCCGGCAGAAGCCCGATGATCATGGCGCTTTCAAGGTCCACGTAGTTGCCGAACCCGCCTGCCAGGATAATGTCCTCGATATCGTTGATGGTCAGGCCGATCTCTTCGAGGAGCGTGTGCGCGGCACTGTACATGGCCCCCTTGGCCCGGATCAGGTTGTCGATGTCCGGCTCGGTGATGGTGACATCCCTGTCGATTTCCGTGGCATCCTTCCAGGCCAGGACGTACTCCCATATATCATCCGTCTGCCGCACCCGGTCGGTTTCGAGATCCTGGTTGATTTTGCCGCGGTTGTTGATGACGCCCGCCTCAAACAGCCGGGCCACAATGGTGATCAGGCCGGAACCGCATATCCCCCTGGGTTTCTTCTGGCCCACGGTGAGGATCATGGGTTCGAAGGTCACCGGATCAATGGAAAAATCCTCGATGGCTCCCTTGGCCGCCCGCATGCCGAACTTGACTCCGCCTCCTTCAAAGGCCGGTCCTGCGGAGGCGGCGGTGCAGACCATCCAGTCCTTGTTCCCGATCACGATTTCTGCGTTGGTGCCGATGTCCATGTACAGGGTGGTTTTTTCCGTGCGGTACATGCCGGATCCCATGATACCGGCAACGATGTCGCCGCCCACATAGCTGGACACCCCCGGATACACCAGAACCGTGGTGTGGTCGGAGAGCTCGATGTCCACCTCGGATGCCTTCAAGGGCGGATACAGCACGGAAGCGGGCACATACGGGGATCGCCTGATATAGCGGGGATTAATTTTCAAAAAGAGCTGGGTCATGGTGGAATTGCCTGCCAGCGTCACTGTGGAAATTTCCTTTTTGTCGATCCCGGCCTTCTTTTGGATTTTTTCCAGGATCTTGTCAATGGTTTCCACGATCCTTGCATTGAGCACATCCAGACCATCCCCTTTTTCCGCATACACGATCCTGGAGATCACATCCTCGCCGTAACTGATCTGGGCGTTGAACTCTCCGTGCTGGCCCATCACCTCGCCCGTGGCCACATCCAGTACCTGGCCGTACACCGTGGTGGTGCCGATATCGATGGCCACGACATAATTCCGGTCCGTGGTGTCTCCTGCCTCCACGTCCACGACCTGGTTTATTCCGTCTTCCCGGACGGGCCTGGCAATGGTCACGGTCACTTCAAAATTATTTTCGCGCAAAGTATCCGGTATTTTCCGGATGAGATGAAGATCAATATCCAGTCTGTGTTCGTCGTGTTTCAACCGCAGCTCATTCACGATCCTGGCCACGTCCGGCATATTGTCTTCAGCCGAGGGTTCGGGAAGATCCAGAAAAATCTTGTGCACCGGCGGAATAAACAGCCCGCTCTCCTTGAGGTGGGTGATATCGAATTCGTTTTCTTTTGCCGTCTGCCTGGCGTTGGTCCGGAATTCGAGACGGCTGGTGTCCACTTCCGATTCCACCGGGACCCGGATCACAAGATCGGACCGGACCGTGGAACGGCATGCCAGCCTGTAGCCCTTATCCTGGTCTTCCTGTGAAAGATATTCGGAAACACCGCCTTCAATCTCCCCCTCTTCCAGGATCACCCGGCATTTTCCGCACACTCCCTCGCCGCCGCAGGAGGCATTGATGTGAACGCCGCTCTCCATGGCCGCCCGGATCAGGTTCTCCCCGTCTTCCACTTCCACTACTTTGTCGTGCGGCAAAAAATGTATTTTGTATGTCATAAAGCCACCCTGTCTATTGTATTTTTTTCATTTGACCATAAGCAAACGTATCATAACGTTGTTGCATGGTTTGATCAAGGCGAATATAATAAAAAGAAAAAAATATTTTCCTTGACGGAACAGGTCTTTATTCAATATGAAATAGAGAAGCATGAAAAAAATGAAAGGAAAAAAAATGGAACGGATCGATGAATCCAGACTCAAAAGTATTGTCGGAGATGACAATGTCAAATCCGACCCTGCGGATCTTTACATATACGGCTCTGATTCCTCCGTGCACAGCGCCCTTCCGTGGGTTGTGGTCCGCCCGCACACTGCGGAACAGGTACAGGAAATCGTCAGGTACGCAAACAGGGATTTTATTCCCGTGATCTCCAGGGGCGGCGGCTCCGGTATGTGCGGCCAGGCCGTTCCCGCACAGGGGGGCATTATAATGGACATGAAACGGATGAACCGGATCCTTGAAATCAACATGCCGGATGTCTACTGCCGGGTGGAACCGGGAGTCGTGGATGATGATCTCAACCTGGCGCTCAAACCGTACGGGGTATTTTATCCGCCCACACCCGCATCGAGCCGGATCGCCACCATCGGAGGAGAAATCGGGAACAATGCAAGCGGTGTTCGGTCCGTCAAGTACGGCGCCACCCGGGATGCGGTCCTCGGCATGAAAGTGGTGCTGCCTACTGGAGAGCTGGTGACGCTCGGCGCCCACACCAAAGTGGAAGCCTCCGGGTACCAGCTCCACAAGCTCATGGTCGGTTCCGAAGGGACCCTTGGAATC
>CAYFVA010000013.1:0-9603 GCA_964346265.1 uncultured Desulfobacterales bacterium | reverse complement strand
CTCCGGGTACCAGCTCCACAAGCTCATGGTCGGTTCCGAAGGGACCCTTGGAATCATGGTGGAAGCCACATTGAAATTCGTTCCCATTCCCGAATTCCGGTGCCTCGGGGTGGCCAACTTCGATACCCTGCGGGACGCGGGAGAGGCCGTCGGAGAAATCATGGCGTCAGGGGCCATCCCTTCCATGCTCGAACTTGTGGACAGCGTGGCCATCAAAGCGGTGAACAAAACAATGGACTTAGGACTTAAAGAGGTCGCGGCCGCCCTGATCTATGAGGCGGACGGGATGGTCAGGGAGGCGGTGGATTACGAAATCAAGAAAATGCAGGACATCTGCAAAAAACACAAGGGCATGGACATCCAGAGCAGTTATGACGCGAAAGAACGGGCCAAACTCTTCATGGGAAGGAAAAAACTCTTTCCCGCCCTCTCCAAGTACGACGACAATCTGGCCTCCACCTCCCTTGCCGACGACATGGCGGTTCCCTATTCCAAAATGGCGGACACGGCCGCCAAAATCCATGAGACCGCGGAAAAACACAATATTATCATGACCGCTTACGGCCACTGCGGCTCCGGTTGCATGCACACCAAGATCCTCATGGATACGGACCGGGCGGACCAGTGGGAGTCCGCCAGAAAAGCGGTTACCGAAATTTACGAGTATGTCCGTTCCATCAAGGGAACCACCAGCGCCGAACACGGCATCGGGCTTTCCAAGGCAGAGTCTTTTAAAAAGGAAAAACACGATTCCCTGCAAATTTTACAGGCCGTCAAAAAAGCCCTTGACCCCAACAACATACTCAACCCGGGAAAACTCATGCAGGCACCGGATGACTGGGTGACCGCCACTGACTTGAGATATTCGGTGAACAGCTAATCAAAGAGGAATTGAACATGGAATCGAAACCGTTAGAATGTACCCATATAGAAAACTGGAAAGATACCCTGGCCGGCTGCATCCGGTGCGGCTACTGCTTTGAGCACTGCCCTTTGAACAAGCATACCGGATGGGAATCAGACTCCCCCAGGGCAAGACTGATCATGATTTACGGCCTGCTCACAGGCAAGCTGATGCCCACCGAATACATAGCGGAAAAAGTCTTTTCCTGCTTTTACTGCAAACGGTGTGAAGCGGCCTGCTCCTCAGGAGTGCCGCTGACGGACATATTCACGGACGCAAAGAAAGATCTTGCGGCCGCCGGATTCAGGGGACCGGGGACTACGTCGGTTACCGACAAAAACTGTGCGCTTTGTCTCGCCTGTATCGAAGCATGCCCCCACGATGCAAGGAGTTACGCAAACAACAAAATCATCGTGAACCCCGCGGCGTGCCAGGGTTGCGGCATCTGCGTGGAGACCTGCCCTGCAGGCGCCATCCGGATCGAGAACACGTACGGCACATCAAGGGCCGAACTTTCCAACGGCATCAAAGAGTTTTTCAAAGAGAACAACAAAGCCGAAGCGATTGTATTCGCCTGCAACTGGTCGTACTACCCGGACCTTCAGGCCTCGCGGCTCGAGGACCATGAAATGCATGAAATAAACTACAAAATCCTGGTGAACATGTGCGGGGGACGGCTGGATATTCCGCTTCTGCTGGAGCCGTTTCTGAACCGGGCCAAAGGTATCATGGTGGCATGCTGCCCTGAAGACGAATGTCCCCATGAAGGCAATGTAAAAGCGGCCCTGCTGGTCCGCTCCATGAAGAAACTTCTGGAAAGCATGGACATGGACCCGGACCGAATCAAGCTGGTGGAAATCGCACCCGGTGACAAATCCGGATTCCAGGCTGAAATCGATCAGTTCATGGAAGAGCTTTCCGCCAGACAACCCGTTTAACCCCTGGAGTTTCATTTTATGAAAATTGATATACCCTATGACAAGGACGGCAAACAGACGATTGAACTCAGTGATTCAGCCAATGTCAGCTTCCTGGAAGCCAATGACGTCACCATCGGGGATGAAGACGCGATCATACAAAATTCGATCCAAAATCCATTGAACAGCAAGTCCCTTGACGATTTTTTCAAGGATGCCCAAGATGTTCTCATCATCGTCAATGACGCCACACGGCCGACCCCCACGGAAAAAGTAATCAGTGCCATGTGGGACCGACTCAAACAAGTGAACTTTCGTTTCATCATCGCCACCGGCGTTCACCGGGGCCCTACCGAAGTGGAACTTCAGCAGATATTCGGCGGTTTCTTAGAGACGGTCCGGGACCGGATTCTTGTGCATGACGCCCGCAAGACCGAGGACATGGTCTACCTGGGAGATTCCTCCAACGGCACGCCCATGTATGTGAACAAGGAAGGGGCCAACGCCCACAAGATCATGATTATCAGTTCGGTGGAGCCCCATTATTTCGCCGGATACACAGGAGGCAGGAAATCATTTCTTCCGGGAATCGCCGGCTTTGAGACAGTGGAGAGGAACCATAAACTGGCGCTTGATCCGGCGGCAAAGGCACTGGCCCTGGAAGGCAACCCCGTGCATGAAGACATGGTGGACGCCATCGGAACAGTGGACAAAGAGATTTTTTCCATCATGACGGTCCTGGACAAACACCACCACGTGTATGCGGCCTCTTCCGGCCATATCCACGATTCTTTCACAGATGCCGTCCTTCGGGCCAACGAGGTGTTTGCAGCTCCGCTTGAACAAAAGGCCGACATCGTGGTCTCGGTTGTAAAATTTCCCCAGGACATCGACCTGTACCAGGCCCAGAAGGGAACGGAGAACGCCAAGCTGGCGCTTCGCAAAAACGGAATCATGATTCTTGTTGCGAAATGCCGGGACGGCATCGGCGGAAAGACGTTTGCCGAACTTCTGAGCAGCTGTGAAACCGCCGAAGAAACACTAAAAAAAATCGACAAGGGATATGTGCTGGGATACCACAAGGCCGGCAAGATGGCTGAAATCAGCACCTGGTCTGAAATGTGGGCGGTAACCGATGTGGAGCCTTCCATGATATCGTCCCTGTTCATGAAACCTTTCAGCTCGCTTCAATCCGCGATCGATGAAGCGGTAAAAGTAAAAGGAGAGGATGCCGGCATTCTCTTCCTTATGGACGGCGGTCTTACGGTGCCTCTGGTGGATGAAAAATAATTTGATTTTTTTTTATTTATCACTTGATTTATGCAAAAATTCAGTTATGATACATGCTGTAAATGGTAGCATAGCACAAGGTTTCTTTCTAAAGGTAACATCGCTCACCGCAAGTGGCAGGACCTGAAGTCTGGAACTTTAGCTAGTAATTGAAAGTATTTTAGCAAGGAGAATGTCACTATGGCTGAAGGAACTGTAAAATGGTTTAATGATTCAAAAGGGTTTGGATTTATCGAGCAGGAAAACGGACCTGACGTTTTTGTTCATTTTTCAGGAATCAACAAGGATGGATTCAAGTCCCTGGATGAAGGAGACCGTGTTACGTTCGAGATTGAAGAAGGGAAAAAAGGCCCTGCCGCTGTCAACGTAAGTGTACTCTAGCGATCCAAAGGGGGTGCCCGACGTGAAACGGGCGCCCCTTCACGTGTAAGCACTGATATCCAACAATTCAGATTCACATCACAGCATTTCCACAATGGCAAAAAAACACAACGTACAGAAAGAAAAACCCGCCCCTGAACGGAAAGGTGCGCTTGAAAGTTTGCCTCCCCATATCCGGGAGAACCTCACCGAAGAAGAAACCGACCTGTTTCTCTTTGGCGACGAATGGCCGGAATCTCTTTTTGAAAAGATGAATGAATTCATCATAAAAGACAGCTGAGGTGGATCCTGATGAGTGAGATCGTGCTGGTCAACATCACCGGCAAAGACCGGGCAGGTCTTACTGCGGCATTCACACGGATCCTTTCGATCCACAATGCCGTGATTCTGGATATCAGCCAGGCGGTGATATTCGACCACCTCTCTTTGGGCCTGCTGGTGGAAATTCCCGAATCCAGCCAGTCCTCCTCCATCCTCAAGGACCTTTTGTTTGAAAGCCACAAGCTGGGCACTGAGATTTCATTTTCCGCGGTGGACCCGGAAAAATACGAAGCACTTACCGGGGAATCCGAAAAGGAAAGGCTCACCATCACCCTGCTCGGGAGAAGGCTTACGGCTTTTCATGTTTCAAAAGTTTCCCGGGCCCTGTCCTCCCATCACATGAACATCGACAACATCATCCGCCTTTCCGACCGGATGCCTCTGAAGGCACTTCAAACCGACCATATGGCCAGCATCCAGTTCAGCGCCAGCGGCAGAAAGCCGGTTTCCGGAGATCTGCGGGAGGATCTGATGCAGGTGGCCCGGAACTCGGGGATGGACATCAGCTTCCAGGTGGATGACATCTACCGGACCAACCGGAAACTGGTGGTATTTGACATGGACTCCACCTTGATCCGGTCCGAGGTAATCAACGAACTTGCCTCACTGGCGGGCGTGTACGACGAAGTCGCTGAAATCACACGGCTTGCAATGGAAGGAGAAATGGAGTTCGACGAAGGATTCAGAAAACGGGTTTCATTGCTCGAGGGCCTGGAACAGGAGCAAATCGATTCCCTTCCCCCGCGCCTGCCCCTGTCCGAAGGGGCAGAAAGGGTGACCCGGACCCTGAAGCAGCTGGGGTACCGGATCGGGATCCTGTCCGGCGGTTTCACGTTCGTGGGGGAATACCTCAAAAACAAGCTCAACCTCGACTATGTATATGCCAATGAGCTGGACATGAAAGACGGCAGAGCCACGGGAAAGGTCAGAGGAGAGATCATCAACGGCGCCAGAAAAGCCTCTCTGCTCCGGGATCTTGCCCAAAAAGAGGGACTGTCCCTGTCCCAGACCATCGCGGTCGGAGACGGCGCCAACGACCTGCCCATGATTTCCATTGCCGGACTGGGCGTCGCCTTTAACGCCAAACCCGTTGTCCGGGAAAAGGCGGACAGCGCCATTTCCAGCGTGGGCCTGGACGGCCTTCTCTATCTTCTCGGCATCCGGGACCGGGAACTTTCCTGATCCGTGGGGGCGGCTCCTGTAATTTTCACAGTGACGTCACGAACGATCAGGTAAAGAGAGGGGACATACACCAGAATTAATACAGTGGCCGCCAGAAGTCCGAAACAGATGCTCACCGCCATGGGAATGAGGAACCGGGCCTGGAAACTGGTTTCCAGAAGAAGCGGAAAGAGTCCTGCGATTGTGGTGAACGAGGTCAAAAGCACCGGCCGGAACCTGCTTTTTCCGGATTCCACCACCGCAGTCAGCACATCATCCCCCTGGATAATCCGCTTGTTAATAAAATCGATCAGGATCAGAGAATCATTCACCACGATTCCGGACAGCGCCACAATCCCGAAGATACTGATAATCGTGATGGGAAATCCCATGATGAAATGGCCGACAATCGCACCCACCAGCCCGAACGGTATGGCCGCCATAATAATCGCGGGTTGCACATAGGAACGGAACTGGCTGGCCAGTAACAAAAATATCACCATCACCGCCAGCATGAACCCTTTTTTGAGACTGTCAAGGGATTCCTTTGTCCGCTTGGCCTGGCCTTCCAGGTCAAAGGAAATGCCCGGATACTGTTTGACAAGCTCTTGGAGGAACCCCTCCTTCAAATCAGTCACAATCTCCCTGGCATTGGCCACATCCTCGTTTATGTCCGAAATTACAGTTATTACGCGCTTTCGGTCCACCCGGCTGATTTCAGAATACCCCCGCCGGGTTTGGATATCAGCCACTTCTTCCAAAGGAATTTCCCGGTTGTCAGGGGTCCGGATCCTCATTTCCTCTATCGAGGAAATCCGCTCCCGTTCTTTCTCCGCATACCGCACCATGACCTTGATATCATCCTTGCCCCGCTGAATTTTCATGACCTCGTCCCCGTAATAGGCCTGACGGATCTGGCGGGCGATATCCGCCATGGTGACACCAATGGAACGCGCCCCGTCCTTGACACGGATCCGCTTTTCCATTTTGCCCGGCCGGAAATTGTCCGTGATATCAAAGGTCCCGGGATATTTGGCGATTTCTTCTTTCAGATCCTCCGCAGCCTTTTTGAGCTGTTCGAACCTTTCGCCTGCCACCTGGATTTCAATGGGATTACCGCCCGGCCCGCCGGACAAAGGGGAAAAGGTCAGTTTTTCAACCCCGGGAATCGTTCCGGTATATTCCCGCCATCCGGCGGTCACCTCGCTGACCGGAAGATCAGGCCGCCGGGCGGCCCCCTGAACTTCGATCCATACTTCACCGGCGTGAGGCCCGTGAAGCCCCGGTTTCCAGTCCCTTCGCGGGATACTTCCCACAAGGGAAAAGGTGTTCACCAGCAGATTTCCGTCCCCCTTGACCCGGTCGCTGAATTCCCGGTCCAGTTTAAAGGCTGCCTTCTCGATTTGTTTGATGGAGGATTCCGTCTTTTCAAACGGCGTGCCCAAAGGATAGATAATTTCTGCGATCACCCAGTTGGAGTCACTTTTGGGAAAAAAGACAAACGGCACATGCTCGCCTTTTACAACGCCGATACTGATGATCAGTATCCCGATCCCCAGAGTCAGTGTAAAGTACCGGTTTTTAGCGGTATACTTGAGAATCGGTGTATAAATTCCATGAATAACCCGGTCCTGGGTATTTTCCACCACCTGACGCATCCGTTCATGGGCGGAAAGCAGACCCGCCTTTTTTTTCTTTCTTTCTCCGGAAAGGGCTGAGTCCAGATGCGCCGGCAGAATAATCAGAGCCTCCACAAGAGAAAAAGCCAGAATGGCGATCACCGCCTGGGGCATCACGGCAATGAACTTGCCCATGATACCGGCGATATGCATGAGCGGAAGAAATGCCACCATGGTGGTGGAAACCGCCATGAGCACGGGTCCCCCGATCTGCTTCATGCTGTCCATCACCGCCTGTTTGGATGACTTGCCGGTTGAATAATGGCTGAACACATTCTCCCCCACGATGATGGCATCATCCACCAGTATGCCGAGGGTCATGATGAACCCGAAAAGAGAGAGCATGTTCACGGATGCGCCGAAATAGCCGAGAACGAGAAACGCGCCCATGAACGAGATGGGGATGCCCGCCGCCACCCAGAAGGCGAGTTTCAGATTCAGAAACACCGCCAGCACGAGAAACACCAGGATGATACCCTGGACGCCGTTTTTCAAAAGAAGGTCGATGCGGTCCTTGACCATTTCGGAAAGATCGTACCAGCAGGCGATCTTTACACCTTCGGGCTGGTCGTCCCGGTGAGATTCCACATACTCGATCACCGCATCGGATATGGTGATTGAATCCTGGACGGAAGTCCGGTTGATCTGAACCAGCGCTGCCGGCTTACCGTTAAACCGCGCCTTGATCTCGGAATCCTCGAACCCGTCGATCACTTCGGCCACATCCTTTAAAAGAACACGGGTTCCGTCCGGCCGGGCCATCACCGGAATCCGCTCAAATTCCGCCCCGGTATACATCCGGCCCTTGGCCCGGACCACGAACTCCTCTCCTTTGGTACTGATCTTGCCTCCGGGCAGATCGATGCTGCCGGATTCCACTGCGGACGCCACCTGGTCAAAAGACAGATTATACCGGCGCATGCTCTCTTCTGACAACTCAATAGAAATTTCATACGCCCGGGTACCAATCATCTCTGCAAGGGAAATCGAGCCCGTGTCCACAAGGTCGTCCCGGATCTTTTCCGCCGCACCCCGGAGCACCCTCTCCCTTACATCCCCGTAAACGGCCACGGTAATGGCCGGATCCCGGTTTTTGATCTCTATGATTACCGGCTCTTCAGCCTCTTGCGGAAAAGAATCGATCAGGTCGACCTCGGTTTCGACATCATCCATTATCTCCCGTATGTCCGTCCCTTTTTCCAGCTCCAGCGTCACCGACCCCACGCCTTCATCGGAAGAGGAGTACATGGTTTTGATCCCCTCAAGGCCCTTGAGCTGCTCTTCGATTTTGATGCAGATGCCCTCTTCCACTTCATTGGGGGTCGCCCCGGGATACACCACACGGATGTTGATCATGTCCAGGGCAAACTGAGGAAACATCTCCCTTCTCATGTTCAGGACCGTGTAAAGACCGGCCACAATCAAGAAGATCATGACCAGATTCACCGTTACCCGGTGTTCCACCGACCATTTCCCGAGCGCTCTCATATCCGCTGCATCCTACCCTTCCCCGTTCCCGTCGGCGGAAGGTTGACTCACCATTTTCACATTTACCTTCTGACCGTCAGACGCGCCCGGTATCAGGGTTGTAAGAACGATATCCCCGTCCGTGAGTCCCTTATCGATATAGACTTTTTCTTCAAAATACCGGAGAATACCCACCTCGATTTTTCTGAGCCTGCCCTCTTTCACCAGAAAAAGCGTATTGCCCCGGCTGACCAGATACCTGGGAATCTCGAATATATTGTCCCGGACAGATCCTTTCAGGCGGCACTTGACAAACACACCGGGCCGGAGCGCCACCGTTTCTTTCCCTCTTTTGACGGAATCCGGTACGATCTCAAGCGTCAACGGGAGGGTCCGGGTTTTGCGGTCCACCGAAGCCTTTACCCTCAAAAGTTTTGCCCTGTAGGTTTCCGTGCCGTTCCCGGCCGGGCCGGAAATCTCCACTTCCGCCCCGGGACTGTCCTTGGATTCTTCCAGGGGTCCGAGCCATCTAAGCTTGTCAAGCGGAATGCGGATATCCACCTTGAAGCGGTTTTTTTCAAAGAACACACCAAGCACCTGGCCGGCTGCAACAAATTCCCCTTCTTCCGCGGATTTTTCGGTTATACAGGCATCAAATCCGGCTTTTACTTCGGTTTTTTCAAGTGCCAGCTCCGCCTTTTCCAACTCCACCCGTGCCATGTCCAGGGCGTTTTGCTTCTGTTCCCTGAGCACATCAGTCAATCGGAGCCGGTTGTTGATATCGCTGAGGTTCATTTGGGCGGCGAGCTTCTGTTTTTCCGCATTATCCAGGCTGTTGGCGGATGCATACTTTTCCGTTGACAGATTCTTCACCCGTTCATACTCATTTTCTGCAAGTTTCAGGTTTCGACGGGCAAGCTTTCTGTCGGATTTCAGATTTTCAATTTCCTGATCGAATTTCCGCATGTCTGCCACAGCCTGACGCACCTGAACCTGCGCGGCGTCCCTGTCGAACCGGTACGATCTCCGGTCAATCCGGACAAGCGTCTCTCCTTCCCGGATTTTACCGCCCTCTTCGAACAACGGATGGATATAATCGATCCGGCCGGGGACCTCGGCGGAAATCTTCACGGATTTCACCGGTTCCACGGTTCCGAATGCCTCCACCTCCATCACCCTGGATGTCTTGTGCACCTCCATTCCCTCCACCAGGGGAACGGCTTTTTCAACCCTCCCTTTTTCCGGCCCGGATTTTATCGAAACAAGAAAAACCGCTATGCCGATGGCGCAGGAAATGACAATCAGGGCACGTATACTTCTGAACAAAACGCTCTTTTTCAATGCACGCCTCCAAAAAAAACAGACTGCAAAAACAGGCAGTCTATCCTCTATCGCAATCGTTGAAAAAAATCAAGGGATGGGTTGCGCACACGGCCTTGCCGGCCTGTATACGGTATGCAGAAAAGACCGGCTACTTGAGTAC
>CAYFVA010000012.1:0-23403 GCA_964346265.1 uncultured Desulfobacterales bacterium | reverse complement strand
AAATATCACATAGTATGTATTATGTAAATACAACCGGCAAATTTCTTTGAATGCAAATGAAAACCCGTACGATATAGCCGGGAGGCGATGAGAAGAAGCTTTTCTATTTTTTTCGCTCTTTTTCTGAAATTGTGATATCCTGATTGAAAAAAGAAGGAGGCCGGCCATGAAACTTTTCTTGCAATGTACTGTGATTTTTCTTTTTCTTCAGATTTTACTGCCGCAAGCGGCAGTACCGGTTACAGATACCGGATCCGGACCGGACGAAAACCTTCCGCAAAAGCCGGATATCCTGGTCATGGCATACGGCAGTGAAGAGTTATCAGCGTTGTTCAAAACCGAGATCGAGTCTGTTTTGATCCGGGCCGGTTTTCACACGCTTTCCGCATCTCAAATCCCCGAACTTGAAGGGAAAATGGAGACATGGACCGGGTCGGTCAAGTGGTATGATGTCAGACAGTTCATCCCTGAAGGAAAAGCCCATATTCTCATGCTTGTCCGAATCGAAAAAAGCGGCAGCATGATGCTTGATTACCATGGAAGGCGTACGAAACTGCACAACGCGAATTACACCGTAACTGCGACCGATCTTGAGTCCGGCCGGACCGCCGGGCCTCCTCTGGCCGGGACAGTGCGGTATACGCAGTTGAATCAAGCAGAAAAAATCAAACAGGCAGTCTCGGAATCGGCCGGAGAGGTTCCCGGCCGTATCAGCGCCTTTTGGGCCGGAAAGCTCGAAAAAAAATGAAGAAGAGTGCCTGAGAAGCCAGGGGGAGAGAGGATCGATTACCGGGATGGTTGTATCTTGACACCCCACCATGAAGCGCCCCTTGCAATACCGCAGTATAATACTTTTCCTGCAGGCAAAGAAAAAAGTTTACAGTTGATTTTCCGATTCCATATATGGCAAAATAAATAAAGGCAACATACGATATTTTCAACCTACCCTTTGCAGGAGAATACAATGCGTTTCACATCGATTCCAAAAACAGGTTTGTTCTGTATACTTTCTTTGTGTCTTTTCACTTTTTCCTCGTGCGTTACCCCGGGTACCCAGACCACTGTTACATCCGGGCAGGAAGGTCCGTCCATCCAGGAGGCGAGAGCGGAAAGATACGACGGCCCCAAGGCGCGGATCGCAGTGGCCCGTTTCAAAGACAAAACCGGGGGCGGCTGGTACAACTCCCGTATTGGTGACGGGATGGCGGACCAGTTGACCACGGCTCTTTTCAATTCCAACCGGTTCATCGTGCTGGAACGACAGACCCTTGACGCTGTGCTGGATGAACAGGACTTAGGTGCAAGCGGACGGATAAAAGAAGAAACCGCCGCTCCCATAGGCGAAATTGAAGGTGCCGAACTTCTTGTTGTGGCGGCCGTGACCGAATTCCAGGACAAAGCCTCCGGCGGAGGCGGTGCAGTGGGCGGTTTCGGCGGCGGTGTGCTCGGCGCCCTTGCCGGTGGGGTGAGCAATGCCCACATGGCGATTGATCTTCGACTTATCGATACCAAAACCTCCAGAATCGTGGCCGCCACCAGTGTGGAAGGAAAAGCCACGGATGTGAAATTAGGCGGCGCAGTCGGCGGCTACTTTGGCGGAGGCGCCCTGGGCGGTGCCTTGAGCGGCTATAAAAATACCCCAACGGGCAAGGCCATCCGGCAGTGTATCAAAAAAGCGGTCGAATTCATTTCCTCCAGAACGCCGGATCGGTACTACCGCGAGGGGAGCGGAACGGCAGCTCCAGCTTCTCAACCGGCGCCGGCCACAGACACGGTTCAGTCCTCCGGTACGGACCAGGTGTTCATCACGCCTTCTGCGCTTAACATGAGAAGCGGTCCAGGCACTTCGAACCCGGTCGTCAAGGTCGTTAACAAGGGAGACACCCTTACCGTAATCGAACGCAAAAACGGATGGATCAAAGGCAAAACCGGCCAGGGCAATATCGGCTGGGTGGCGGAGAAATACACTTCTCCTCTCCAGTAATGCAAACAAACGCGCCGTGCCCGGGATACAACGCGGTCACACGGCGCGTTCCAAAAAAAATTCTATAAAACGGATCAATTCCCGCCAGCAGACTTTTTATGAAATCCCGGGGATTTCAATACTGCGTTGAGCCCGGAAGGTCAAACCATCCTCTTTTTCCGGAAGCTTCGACTCACCGGACTGCTTTCCTCCAGCCGCTGAAAAATATTTCATGACCCCATCCGTATTTCAGTCACTTCCTGGAACCGGCTGACCTTGATATACTTGTCCACGGTGATGCCGATCAACTCGGTGGCAGGGGCCGGTTTTACAGCAAAGGCTTTACATTCTTTTTCCGCTTTTTCCTTCCACCGGATTCATGAAGAAAATTTCCCGACCCGGCTCTATACAAGCCCGCTGTTTTGTCGTATCATAGGAATTATGTACATGGCACGAATCCGCCATAAAAATCAAATCCGTTACTTTCTGAGGGAATCCTTGACCGTTGACGGGGCTGTTACCTTCCGGGATCTCTTTGATCTGGGTTATGACCCATGCGAATATATCAACTACGCCGGCAAGAACGCGTACTATTTTGACGAGGACATGGAGGATGCGCTCTCGGAAGCCGGAGCCGAATTTGATTTTGAAATCCTCGAAGATCTTTTCTGGCCCTGGATCCGGCCGGATGTCAGGGAAGCGGTGGATGCTTTCCGTCACCGGTCCGAAAAAAGACGGGTCAACAAACTCACGGACGCGGAAAAAGAACGGATCAACAAACAGATCCACAATTTCGACAAAAGAAGAGCCCATTATCTAAGAGTCGCAAGCATGGACCAGGGAGCTGTGGAAAATATGCCTGCCGCTCTTTTCAAGCACCTTGCAGACCGGTCCAGGGATGAAATCGAACAAACCTTTCTCCAGCAGGAAACAGCCATGAACGTGAGGGAACTCAAATCCTACGTGTACACTGTATTTGACCTGCAGCAGTTCTTTTCCGGGTTTCCGGCCAAAAAGATGCCCCATGCGCTGGACCAGGAAAAAGTGGACCGACACTTCCTCGAGGAGTTGTGCCGGCTCAATCATCGCCTCTTTGAACGGGCCGATTCGCTTCATCCGTACATGATCCGGTATGTGATCATGTTTTTTGATTATCCGTATGAAAACACCCGGCTTCTGGATGAATTTGCAAAAGATTTCATGTACCGGCATCACTTTCACCGGCCCAAACGGCAAGGCCCCACCACCGAAAAGGCTCTGAAGGTTTTCAGGATTTCCGAAAAACAGATCAAAACCATGACAAGGCGGGAGCTCACGAAACAGTACCGGAAACTGGCAAGAAAACGGCACCCGGATACCGGCGGGGCCCACGAGACCTTCGTGGAGCTCAACAATGCCTACAAACGCCTACTGGACCGGATCAAATCCCGGGGATGACCGGGGCGCGGATATCCGGCAGCAGTATCTCGCAAGCGAACCTGAAATTCAGGCCCCATAATCCACAACAGGATTAACATGGACCTCAACACCCTTAAGCTCTTTATACGCCTTCAATTTATTCTGGATATCCGCCTTAATCTTTTCCTGAAAGGAAATTCTGCTCTGCACACTGATATAGGCTGTATTCTCCTGGACATTGACCTGGGCCATGGGGTATTCATTTGCGAGGTCAGCCTTGATCTGAGAGCCCAGCCGCTTTTGCTCCAAAATGTGCCTGGATTGTTCAGTGGTTTGAAAACATTTGTAATGCGCAGCCTGACAAATCAGTTCAACCGCTTCATCCACCCCTATCCTGTTGACATGGATGACCAGATCGTAAAGCCTGGAATCCCTGGTGTCGATTCCATACAACTCCATACTCCATTTCCTTCTCTCTTCATCATCCTTTTTCAGCAGATAGCGGGCCTTTTCCGCTGAGATCCCTTCTCTTTTCATCTCCTCTTTGACCCTGTCTTCCAGGTCCGCAATAACACGCACTTTGATAACGTGGGGAATGTCCTGTACAAAATAATGCCCTGCCAGTCCATGGTAGACGAGATTGTCTTTTTGCATATAGTTTAAAAACGCATACCGGATATAGGCGACAAATCGTTCTTTTCCGTATGAAAAACGATCCAGGACGGAAGGTGCATCGTGCAAGGCCCGTACCAAACGGATCTCAGGAATATTGTATTCCTTTGAAGCAGCCAGAAGGATGTCCCTGGAAATACACTCGTAATTCATTTTTTCTGCTATTTTTTCAGCAACTTGTTTTCCATAGCTATAAGAACCTCTGGAAATTGTTATAATCGGCATCTTCGTCTCCTTTGTTTACAATGGTTTTTTAAAGCAAGTTTTGAATGTCATCAATACAGGGTTTCCGGCTCTTTAAAGAAGGAAAAGCACCAGAAAAACTTTTCCTGATACTCTATCATGATTATGAAAAAAAGAGGAGGGGATTGTCAATACATACTCCTTAAAAAGTAAAACACCCGCTCCCATTTTCCAAGGCAAAACGGCAAAAGCGCAGATCTTTGTGTTTCATCAGATTACGGCAATGAAAGAGCGAAAAACTCAGCTGCATTCTGAAAAGTGATTTTCCGGAGAGCATCCCTGGACACGGCCGTCTTCTGCAGCACCCTGAGCTCCCTGTCCCATGCGTAAGGGATATTGGGAAAGTCAGACCCGTACATGATCCGGTCCGTTCGGTAACCACAAAGATCGATTGTTTCTTTGAGCGGAAAATAATCGGTTATCACCATGGCCGTATCCAGCCAGAGATTGTCATACGCTTCGATCATCTTTCTGTATTCGGCGGTTTCATCAAATCCCAGGTGGGGAACACAGATCTTGAGATCCGGAAACGCTTTTACAACGGCTTCCGTTTTTTCGGCACTGCAGATCTCATACGGGTCACATTGATAGGCAGGGCTCTTGGGCTCTCTTCCCACATGCATGACCACCGGCTTGTTGTTTTTCCGGCAGCATTCATACAGCTGGTTCATATAATCGGCGTTCATGTCGAAACACTGCACATGGGCATGCAGTTTCAGGCCCTTGAGACCGGAGTCAAACGCCTCCTGCAGAATATCCTCTGCATTTTCCTCTCCCGGATATACAGTGGCCATGCCTGTGATCCGGTTTTTGTATTGGGTGCATTTTTCCCACATATACCGGTTCAGCTGCCTTGCAATCCCAGGCTTGTGCGCATACTGAAGTGCGATGACATGGTGGATGCCGTGCGACAGCAGAAAATCGAACAATTGGGAAGTTTTCATCCGGTACCGGATCGGCCAGGCATTCTCGTCAAACCATTTATGGATTGCGGAAAAAATCTGACCTGGAAACACATGCACATGCGAGTCGATGACGGGAGGAAGGCCTTTTGGAACGTCTTCGCCTTCGGTGTCATGGATTGACGGCATACTTGCTTTCAGCATAAAACCCCTTCATCCATACATTATTTTTTCCTCACCCCCCGACAAAGGACCGGTGCAGCAGTTTCACGCACATGATGAACAAAATAACGCTGAATATCACACGGATGCTTTTTCCCTTGAGGCGGCTGCTCATGATCCTCGCTCCGGCCTGTCCTCCGGCAAAAGAGAGAACAGCTGCCGGCAGGATGAAACGCCAGTCGATTTGCCCCATGGAAGCGTACCCCAGAAAACCGGTCAGGGAAGAAAAACAGACGATGAAGGTTGAGGAGGCGGCTGCGATCTTGGCCGGTGTCTTGAGTACGTAAATCAAAAGGGGCACGATGAACACGCCCCCGCCGATGCCCAGCATTCCCGCCATCAAACCGATACAGGCGCCGATGATGACGCCGCCGATGATTTTAGCGGAAGGCGGGACAGGGTTTGATTGTTCCGAATGGCCCGGCGCCATCAGCATGCGGACCCCGGCTGCGGCCAACACTACAGCCATAATCATCAAAAACGGTTCCATGTCGATACGCACATTCACATAGGAGCCGATTGGGGCCATAAGGCTGGAGGAGATAATCAGGGGAATGGCGAGGGAGAAATCCACCATCTTTTTGCGGGAATAGGCATAGGCTGCAGATGCGGCAGCGACAAGATTCAAAAAAAGAGACGCCGAGGCCGCATCTGACTTGGCCAGGCCGAGAATCACGAACAGCGGAGAGAAGATCAGGCCACCTCCCAGACCGACCATGGTCAGCACCAGGGAGATCAGGAAAATGGCTGCAAGCAGTAAAACGATCATGGGTATGGTCTCAAAAGATAGCCGGCTTGCGGTTATTCTTCTGCAGCATCGCGCTTGTCATGGGTGCAGGGATGTTCCCCGGCATCGCCATGACATTCACGAATCTGCTCCTGGCTGCAGTTTTCAGGTTTGTCTTTTACCTTCTCGGGTTGTTGACAACAATTTTTGCACATATCGTCCTCCTTTGTTTAAAAATTACGCCAGCGGTGTATCATCTATCCGCCGGCAGATGGAAGTGAAATTTTTTTGTGTCTCTCCCAGCTTTTTAAGCTCCTCTGCCACATGAAAAACGGCTTGCCGATCCACCATGTAGTGGGTCCAGTACCCACGCTTTTCACCGCTGACAAATCCGGCCTTGCGAAGTATCCTCAGATGCTGGGACGCTGCCGGCTTTGAGATACTGAGTTGACTTGCCAGAGCGCCCACACAAAGGTCTTTGCTCAGAAGCAGGGCTAAAATTTTCAGGCGGTTTTCATCGGCCAAAGCTTTCAGGGCAACAAGGAAATCCATATCACCTCATCAAGTATTTTTTAATTAGTTTATAATATACTTAATCAGATGTGTCAAGAAAAGAGAGACAACAATGATTCAAAGACGTATTTTTACATTGTTCGGGTCTCAAATAATTTTTCATGCTTTCTCTTGTTTCTTGACAAAGAGCAAGTTCCTATCCTATGAAGAGTAGATGAGTTTTGCTGCCAGGTTTACCCTGGCAGAAGAATGTGACACCAAGAGTTTCAAAACGGAAACAGGCAGGACACCCATAGATTGAGAGTACTGAAAAAAACGAACTTTCTATTACGCAAGAGCCGGTATGCGGCGATTTTGATTCTTTCTCTGGTCAGTCTCTTTCTGTTTGGGGTTGCGGGATATATGTTGCTGGAGAGGGTCCCTCCTGTGGAGGCCATGTACCTTACCATCGGAACGTTGACCACGGTTGCCCCTTTTGAACTCACCGGCAAGGGACAGTTGTTTGCAATAATACTTATCCTGTTTGGTTTCGGCCTTATTGCTGCAGCAGCTGCTTTTGTGGGTAATATGTTTCTTGATGGAAGCTGGATCGAACATTACCGGAGGCGAAAAGTGCAAAAAGATCTGAAAAACTACGAAAATCACTATATTATATGCGGCCACGGGCAGGTGGGGCAAATTGTGGCTGACGAACTCCACGGAAACGGGGTGCCGATAGTCGTTATCGATAAAGATGAGGAATCTTTGGCCCGTTGCCGGGAGATGGGCGTCATGTGCCTGGATATGGATGCCATGGAGGAGGAGAATCTGCTGGAGGCAGGATTGGAGAAGGCCAAAGGACTTATCTCTGTCGTCAACCGAGATGCCGACAATGTTTTCATCGTTCTGACAGCCAGAGCGGTCAATCCGGATCTGTTTATTTGCGCCCGGGCAAGCAGCAAGGGAGTTGAAAAGAAGCTCTATCGCGCCGGTGCCAATCATGTCGTCTCCCCCTATGCCAGTGCAGCTGTACGTATTACTCAGAATATTATACGGCCCACGGTTGCCGATTTTCTTGGTTCAGCTCTTTCCGGTAACGGGGAGGGGATAGAACTGGTCCTTGAGGAGTTCAAGATTCCGGATGATTCTCCTTTTGTTGATAAAACCTTGATGGATTCCAATATCCGTAATGATTTCGACCTTATTATCGTTGCCATCAAGCGACGGGACGGAACAAGAATCTTCAACCCCTCTTCACTGGAACCTATGCACAAGGGCGACACCCTTATCACTGTGGGCCCTCAGGTAAATATCGACAACTTCCTGGAATATGTGAGCGGCAAAACGGATTGAGATTTCCCAGCAAAGCGGATACAGTCGGGTTCCTGATCCGCCGCCTTTATAAGCTGCCCGGGCTGGGTCATGGAATATTCTGCCCGGACCCCACCGATGGTGACACAGTGAAATCAATATAACCGGCAGAGAGTATCACTTTGCCGGTTCATACGCCATTTTGTTCAAGATAGATCTGTTATGGTTTCCCCCCGAAAACGAGAAAATGCTTTGGCAGACTTTCGTCCCTCCCGATAAGGCCGAATCCAGCTGCCGCCAGGTGGCTTTTTACTGTTCCGGATACATATCGTATATGCAGGGGCGGTCCCTGGGACATTTCCTCCTTTTTCCAATCCACAATACATATTTTCCCTTTGCTCTTGAGTATCCGAAAAGATTCCGCCAGCAGCAGTTCAGGATTTTCAATTTCATGATACAGATTAATCATGAGCACCAGATCAGTTGAGCCGGTTTCAAGAGGAATTTTGTGCTCCTGCATTTTCAGCGGATATATATTCGAATTTTCCTGACATACATTCTCTTTCATCCAGCTGATCATCTTGTCGGATATATCGCAGGCATATACTTTTCCATTCCTGACAAAATCCGCAAACGGCACGCTGAAAAATCCGGTTCCGGCTCCGACATCAACAACCACCGCCTCTCCGGTTATTTCCGGATCCAGTTTCTCCCATAAATACAAAGGCGGAATATCGGTAAGCCTTTCCGGGTCATTCAGTTTATGAAGTTTTTCAGGATCGAATTTCTTTTCATTCATATGCAATTTCTTTTCCCGGCAATCCATTCGTTCCCACAGAAGATCCATGATCTATAAAATTTTTATCCCATTTTTCCGAAATTTTCAATCGATATTCAGACAATAAAGACTCTAAAAAATATCATCCGGCAGTTTATCATGGAGCAAATGGCATAGGATTCCTCCCAATGCGGGCCATTTTTTTTGCTGCGACTCAAACAAAGCCGGCAGATCCTTTGCAAACCAATCCGGATGCTTTTTCCGGGTGGCACCGATCGAAGGAGACACACCAATAGAACAATGCCCTTAAAACAAGTTCATGCTTCGCTTTTAAAACCGTTCCATACACCTCGATATGGTTCAACCTGCACAGCTGAATCATTGCCGTTCCCACCGAACCTCCAGCCTGACCGATTTCTAGCAACCGGATAATTTTTCTGTAACACGCTGCAGTCATATAATAGGGAATTTATCCTTGACCGAAAGGATCACCACGTTTTGAACCAGGAGGCATATTGAAACAGCTTGTAACCAGGATTATCAATTCGGGCCATGACCGCTTTTTTTCACGAGTCCACAAATCCCGGCTCATCTATAACAGCTGCTGGGAAGATCCGAAAATCGACCGGCAGCTTCTGGGGCTGACCCCTGAAAGCCATGTGGTGATGATCACCAGTGCCGGATGTAACGCACTGGACTACCTTTTGGACAGTCCGGCCCGTATCCATGCGGTGGATGTCAACCCCAGACAGAACGCACTGCTCCAGCTCAAGCTCGCGCTGATCCGACAGGGAGACTACACTGATTTTTTCCAGGTTTTCGGCAAGGGCGCCCATCCCGATTTTCTCTTTCTTTACAGGCGCATCAAGCATATGCTTCCTGATGAAGCCCGGCGGTTCTGGCGGAACAAGGCAAAATTTTTCAATTCCCGGGGGCTGAAACAATCCTTTTACTATTACGGTACCTCGGGTATGGCTGCCTGGCTTTTTTTAAATTACCTGTACCTGACCCGGCCGGGTATACGGGACCACGTTTTTGAACTGGTGGACGCCCGGACACTGGCCGAACAGCAGCGGATATACCACAAGATCGAAACCCTTTTATGGGGGAAATTCAGCCTCTGGCTGGTCCGCCAGCCCGCCCTGATGACTTTTTTGGGAGTTCCAAGGCCCCAGATCCACCTGATTCAAACCGAATATACCGGCGGTCTTTCCAGATATGTCCGGGACAAAATGCGCCATGTGTTTACCCGGGTACTAATGGCGGACAACTATTTCTGGCGGATATACATTACCGGCAGCTACACACGGGCCTGCTGCCCCAACTATCTTCGCCGTGAGAACTTTTCACAGCTCCAAAAGAACGCGGACCGGGTAAAAACCCACACCGGTATGCTCACGAGGTTTTTGAAAGAGAACCCGTATCCGTATACCCATTACGTGCTGCTGGATCACCAGGATTGGCTTGCCTGGCACGCCCCGACCGACCTGAACGAAGAATGGAATTTGATCCTGCAAAACAGCCGCCCCGGCACCCGGATATTGATGCGGTCCGCAGGATTCCGTCTCAACTTCATACCTCGGTCCATTACCCGGCTGCTGCGGTTCCGGCCGGACCTGACCGAACACCTGCACGCGGAAGACCGGGTAGGCACCTACGGAAGCCTTCATCTTGCAGAGGTGATATGAAAAAGGGGCTGGAAGAATATTACCGGCTGCACGCCGGTATCTACGATATGACCCGCTGGAGTTTCCTGTTCGGAAGAAATACGATTATAGATTTGCTTGCGGAACGGTCGTCTCCCGCGCGTATCCTCGAGGTGGGCTGCGGCACCGGAAAGAATCTCCTCCATCTTGCCAAAAGGTTTCCCGAGGCCGAAACCATCGGCCTGGATCTGTCACCGGACATGCTGAACAAGGCCCAAAAGAAAACCAGATCGTCCGCCGGCCGCATCAACCTGGTCAGAGAACCCTATAACCGGCCGCTTGAGCCGGGAACCTTTGATATCGTAATATTTTCCTATTCTTTGAGCATGATGCATCATGAATGGCAGACCGCAATTGAATCCGCTGCAATCGACCTGATCCCGGAAGGCCTGATCGCGGTGGTGGATTTCCATGACACATCGGCACCCATCTTCAGATCATGGATGCACATCAACCATGTCCGGATGGAGGGCCATCTTCTGCCCGGACTCAAGCACCTTTTCGCACCCGAACACAGCCGGATTCGCTCCGGGTACGCAGGGATCTGGCACTACCTGACCTTCATCGGAAAACAAAAGACCTTGTGAAGCGGTAAAAAAATCATGCTCAGTGCTCAAGATATGGAAACCCTACCCGGCTTTTCACAGATATTCCCGATTCACGCCGTGTTCAGGGACAACGTCACAAACTAAGCACTGTTTTATTCAGGGAAGGGCTTTGCCCGAAATCAACTCTGTTCTGAAATTTTTTTAATCATCCCGTAGTATTCAGTTAATCAAATCCTAACCTTCAAATCCTACCCTTCAAAAGGTCAAAATGCATGAAACAAAATGAATAAAGGCTTATTTATGGACAATCAATACTTTTCCAGCAAACAACGGAAAGAATGGATGAAGCTTTTGGCGGTTTCCGATACTGTAAGTATTGAATCGGCTGCCGAATCCATCCCTGACAATATTAGATATTCCTATGTGGTTGAACCCGAGACCGGTATGATCATGATCCAGGCACGGGCCGACGGCCGCCGGTCCAGATTTAACTTAGGAGAAATAAGCATTACGAGATGTATCATTGAAATAAACAAAAAATTCATGGGGGCCGCCTGGGTAATGGGATCTGATTTACGGCATGCGGAACTTGCGGCAAAGCTGGACGGTTTACTCCAGGACCCGGATTACCATGAACGCATTCAAAAAGAGGTGATTGAAAAACTTCAAACGGTTTATGAAAAACAGATAAAAGAAAGGCAGGAAGATATCCGTGACACAACCGTTGAATTTTTTACCATGAAAAGGGGAGAGTAGAATTTTATGCAAAAGGGCCTTACATCAGAAGTGTTTGACAGCCAGGAGGTTTTCCGGGCGCTTTTAATCGCCATGGCAAATCCGGGAACCATTATCCGGCCGGATATTGAGCTGAATACTCCCGGTGCCATTCATAAAGCTGCCGGTGCCATTTTGTTAACTCTTCTCGATTTTGAAACGCCGTTCTGGTTTGATCTGGATAAAGATGCTGAAGATATCAAATGGATTCGCTTTCATACCGGAGCCCCCTATACATTTTCTCCAAAAAACGCCCTTTTCGCCCTGATTACAGATCAGGAAACACAGAACAAACCCGCTAAATTCAACCCGGGTACAATAGAAGATCCCCATGAATCCACAACACTGATCATCCAGACCCGGGGAATCGATACAAAGGGAGGAATGCGGCTGACCGGCCCGGGGATTGAAAGAGAATCCTTTGTCCGGCTCAACGGTATTAACCAAGAGTTGCTGCATCAAAGATCGGAAGTTGTCCATGAATATCCTTTTGGTATCGATATGATTTTTGTCTGGGAGGACACTTTTTTAGCTATACCGAGAACATCCCATCTGGAGATTTTATAATGTATGTTGCAGTAAAAGGCGGCGAAACCGCCGTAAAAAATTCCAGAAGGCTTGTAGCAAAGAAACGAAGAGGGCCTGAAGAAATTCCTGAAATCCGTTCCGACCAGGTAGAAAAACAGCTTGGTCTGGCCGTGGACAGGGTAATGGCCGAAGGCGCTTTATATGATCCAAAAGCGGCTGCCAAAGCCATTATTCAATCCCAGGGAGACCTTGTAGAAGCCGCTTTTCTTTTACGGGCTTTCCGTACGACTCTTAAACGGTTCGGGAACTCAAAACCCGTCAACACGGAAAAAATTGATGTGCTTCGTCGTGTCTCCGGGGCATTCAAAGACCTCCCCGGCGGTCAGATCCTGGGACCGACTTATGATTACACCCACCGACTGATCGAATTTAAAAATGAGCATGAAAAAGAAATAGAAAAGAATATTTCCGACAATCCAGTCTTTGCCCCTGAATACCAGCATCTTCCATGGGTAATTGATATACTTGAAAAACAAAACCTGATGACGGCAAATGAAAGCGAACTCATCGGGCAGCCGGTTAACGATCTTACCCGGCAACCGTTGAAAATCCCGGCTGGAAGAGACACCCGGCTGCAGAACCTTGCAAGAGGAGATGAAGGGTTCCTTTTAGGGACAGCCTATTCTCTTCAGCGCGGATTCGGTCTGGACCGGCATCCGTTTTTAGGAGAGCTGAGAGTGGGGTATGTTGAAGTCAAATATACACCGCCTGAACTGGGGTTTGAAATTACCGTGGGCAAAATTACAATCACGGAATGTTTCATGATTAACCGCTTTAATGGGACAGAGAACCAGTCTCCGGGTTTTGAGAACGGCTACGGCCTTGTATTCGGGCAAAGTGAAAGAAAAGCCATGTCCATGTCTTTGCTGGATCGTTCTCTGCAGAACGCGGAAGAAGCCGGCGAAGTATCATTCCCGGCACAGGACCAGGAATTTGTTCTTTCTCACAGCGATAATGTGGAATCCAGTGGTTTTGTCCAGCATCTCAAACTGCCGCATTATGTTGATTTCCAATCCGAGCTTGTTTTTATCAGAAATCAATCAAAAGACCGGTTAAAAGGAAGGAAAGAAAAAGTTGAATCAAAAGTATAATTTTGCATATCTGGATGAACAGTCAAAAAAAATGATCCGCCGGTCTGTTCTGAAAGCACTTGCCATTCCCGGATTTCAGGTTCCTTTCGGCGGCAGGGAGATGCCGCTTCCCTATGGGTGGGGCACCGGCGGCATTCAACTCACAGCATCCCTTATCGGGAAAAAAGATATGCTGAAAGTCATTGACCAGGGATCGGATGATACGGTGAATGCCGTAAGCATCAAAGACTTTTTTAAAAAAACGACAGGAGCGGTAATTACGGAAAATACTCGTCAGGCGTCCATTATCCAGACTCGTCACCGAATCCCGGAGACGGCATTAAAAAAAAACCAGATCATGGTCTACCAAGTACCCATCCCGGAACCTTTGCAGTTCATAGAACCCAAACGCCAGGAAACCATGAAAATGCATGCTTTCAGTGAATACGGAGTCATGTACGTTAAGCTTTATGAGGATATTGCCAAACATGGTCGAATCGCCACGGCCTTTGATTACCCCTGCAATGTAAACAGACGATATATCATGAGTCCGTCTCCCATACCAAAATTTGACAACCCCAAACTCCACCAGTCACCGGCAATACACATATTTGGCGCGGGGCGGGAAAAACGAATATATGCCGTTCCTCCATACACGGATGTGGTCAGCCTGGATTTTGAAGATTATCCGTTTGAACTGGAAAAATGGGATGGCTCCTGTGCTCTTTGCGGATCAAAAAATACGTTTCTGGATGAAATCATCACGGATGATCAAGGTACCCGAATGTTCGTGTGTTCAGACACCGAATTTTGCAGCAAATCTGGAAACAGAGGAATGGCCGTATGACAGAAAGCATGCCCAACAACCATCCACCACTTTTAAAAGTCCGGAATCTTTCCAAGTTTTACGGAAAGACAATCGGCTGCCGTGACGTGAACTTTGAACTATCCAAAGGGGAGGTCATCGGTATTGTCGGGGAATCCGGATCCGGCAAATCCACCCTTTTAAAATGCATTGCCGGAAAAATCAAGGCTACAAATGGTTCTGTATTTTTCAATTCACTTAATGGTTTCATCGACCTGTGCACTTGTGAAGAGATGCTTTTGAGAAAAATCAGCCGCACCGAAACCGGGTTCGTCACCCAGAATTCAACCGAAGGGTTGAGGATGAACATCAGCGCCGGCGGAAACATCGGGGAGCGATTAATGGCCAACGGCATGAGGAACTATGGGCGGATCAGGAAGATCGCCCTGGAATGGCTTGAAAAAGTGGAAATCGATACCGACCGGATTGATGACCTTCCCTCTGCTTTTTCAGGAGGCATGCAGCAACGACTGCAGATTGCCGGAAATCTTGTGACGGACCCAAGAATCATCCTGTTGGATGAGCCCACATCCGGTCTGGATGTATCGGTGCAGGCCCGCCTTATTGATGTCCTGCGAAAACTTGTCAACCGTTCGGACCTGGCCGTGATCCTTGTCACCCATGATCTTGCCGTGGCAAGGCTGCTGAGCCACCGACTTTATGTAATGAAAAACGGAAAAATCGTTGAATCCGGGCTGAGCGATCAGATTCTGGATGATCCGAGAGAGCCTTACACCCAGCTTTTGGTATCCTCCGTGCTAAAGCCTTGACAATGGTTGAAAGGAATCCACGTGCACCCCATACTCAAAATTGAAAATGTAAACAAAGATTTCATTCTCCATCACCAGAACAGCACACGACTTGCCGTGCTTGATGATTTTTCCATGGATTTTTTCAAAGGTAAATCCATCATATTAACCGGTCCTTCCGGTGCCGGCAAGTCCACATTACTGCGAATGATCTATGCAGGATATCGGATTGGAAGCGGCCATATTCTTGTACAGCATAAAGGCGCTTATGTTGACATGGCCCAAGCCTCCCCTGAAGTGATCTATGACATCCGGCGGCATACCATCGGATATGTCAGTCAGTTTTTACGGGTGGTTCCCAGAGTATCTGCACTGGATACCGTTATTGAACCTCTGCTGGACCGGGGTGTCAACGAAAAGACAGCTGTAAAACAGGGCAAACGAATTTTAAAAAGACTGAGAATCCCGGAAAACCTCTGGAATCTTTCCGCCACCACTTTTTCAGGGGGAGAACAACAGCGGATCAACTTAGCCAGAGGCTTTATAGCACCGTTTCCTGTTATGCTTTTAGATGAACCCACAGCTTCCCTTGACCCGAAAAACCGGCAGACCGTACTGGAACTCATTCATGAGGCTCTTGACAACAAAAGCACTATCATCGGGGTTTTTCACAATACGGATGACCAGAAAAAAATCGGCGGACAGATTATAGATATGTCCAAAAAAGAATACCGGAAAACGGAGGGATAACATCCAATGACCAACCAAATACTGATTACAAACGGTCCTCTTTTTGACGGAGAAAAACTGTATCAGGAGGGATCAGTACTAATTGAAGATGGAGTTGTAAAAAAAGTATATGATCGTCCCGTCAATATTGAAGGAGCACAATCAATCTTTGCAAACAAAGACTTGATCATGCCCGGGCTGGTCGATCTTCATTCGGACAGCCTTGAAAGAAGTATTGAAAAGAGAAAAGGGGTTTTCTTTGATATCGATTTTGCCATTTTAAATCTGGACCGCCTGCTTGTTTCCTGCGGCATTACTTCTTTTTATCATGCCATCAGCTTTGCGGACAACGAACTGGGTTTAAGATCCCCTGATCAGGCGGAAAAATGCGTAAGGAGAATCAAAGCCTTCAACTCAAGTCCCCAGTCCCTTGTAACTCATAACACCCACATCCGGTACGAAGTCGGATCAGAAATAAGTTTCAACATTATCAAACACCTGATTGAAAATGGGTTTGTGGATATGGTCTCAATCATGGACCATACACCGGAACAGGGACAGTTTAAATCCATGGAGTCCTACATAAAATTTCACTCCCAAGAGTATGACCTCTCTGACCATGAAATCATTGAAAAGGCAAAGGAGAAAAAAGAAAAAAACAAGGCGGCATGGGATATGGTAAAAGAACTTGCTGAAATCGTCAAAGCCCATAATATCCCTTTGCTCAGCCATGATGACGATACCGAAAACAAAGTCCGATTACTCAAAAATATGGGAGTGGATGCCTGCGAGTTTCCCGTTACCATGGAAGCGGCAAGGCAGGCAAAGAGTTTGCATATGGATGTATTCATGGGTTCTCCCAATCTGATCCGGAATTCATCCACCAACGGAAATCTCAAGGCCTCCGAAGCACTGAAAAATAGAGTCTGTACGGGTCTTGTTTCAGATTATTACCCGGAATCTCTTTTCCAGGCATCTTTTATTGCAGCCGCCAACGCCTTAAGCCTTGAGAATGCTTTGAAAAAAGTAACATCCGGGCCGGGTTCTTTCCTTAATTTGGGAGAAAAACCCGGATTTCTGGTGCCGGGTGCCAGTGCCGACATCATTCTGATCAACCGGGATCATGAATGGGCGCATATCACGAAAACCCTGGTAAAAGGAAAAACAGTATACCAGATCGACAAATCACAAAGCCGGTAACCAGCAGAAAAGGTAATATAAAGAACGAAAAAGAGCCGGTTATTGAGCTCAATCATCTAACCAAAATCAATCCGGAAGATGTCAGAAAGGAAAAACCATATGAATACCATCGGTACTAAGATTGATGAAGTCCGAATTGACGGCTGTATGGAATCATTCAAACAGGACCTTGAGCGGATCAGAAGGATGGGGATCAAGGCGGTGGAACTACCTGTACACGGATTGGATGCCATTCTGAACGGCATGCTTATCGAACCCCGCATGGCAAAAATCCTGAATCTTTTAAAAGAATATGAATTCAGTTATTCCGTCCATGCACCGAACCCGTTGAACCTGATGGATAAAAAACAGCCCGAACTTCATTCGGATGTATTCCTGGCATCCCTTGAATTCACCCGCCGTATCGGGGCAAAGATTTTGGTTTATCATCCCGGCCGCTTCATCCCGGAAGAAGAGTTCAACATTTTTCCCCTGCGCTCTCTTTCTGCCAAAGAAAAAGAATTTCTCATGGACAGGGAAGCGGTTCTTCTGGAAAGTGTCGCCCGGCAATATCCGGACATCACCATTGCAATGGAGAACGCCCGGCCCTATATCAGCCAGAGTCCTTATACGTATGCGGAATCCATTGAAGAACTGAAAAAACAGGTAAACCGGATCAACCGGGACAATATCAGGATCAACCTGGATATCGGACATCTTCATATGACCTCGCAATATTACGGATATGATATCCTCTCTTCGGTATCATTTATCAAGTCTCTTATCTCCCACACCCATATCCACGATAATTTTGGCGGTGCTGTTCATCATTACGAAAAGCAACAGACCCATCAGCTTCCTTTTGGACGGGGGGATTCCCATATGCCTGTGGGACTGGGAAATATTCCGGTAAAAGGAATCCTTGAAATCCTTCTTCCTGAATATACGGGTCTTTTAATGATGGAACTCAGAAGCCGGTATTTTCACCGGATCAAGGCATCAAAAGAAGAGTTGGAAGAAATTCAAAAAGAACTCGGAGAGATCAATGCAGCCAGTACACCAATTGCCTGATGACAGCGAACCTTCTGAAACAAAACTTACTTTGGAACCGCTGATCCATGAAACCGCCTATGTGATCCATTCCAGGCTCGGCGAATATACCGAAATCCAGGACAACTGTCAGCTGAACGAAGTTGAAATGGGTGATTACTCATACATGTCAACCTCTGTAACAGCAAACTATTGCGTCATCGGTAATTTTGTCTCCATTGCCTCACATTGTGTGATCAATCCGGGCAATCATCCGGTTGAACGTGTCACCCAGCACCATGCGACCTACCGGCGGAAACAATACGGGTTCAAACCTGCGGATGACGAAACCCTTTTCAACCGCCGCCGGGAACAAAAGGTTATCATCGGGCATGATGTATGGCTCGGACATGGCGCTATGGTCATGCCCGGGGCCACAATTGAAAACGGCGCCGTCATAGCAGCAGGCGCCATCGTTACCCGGACACAACCGGTCGGTCCTTATGAAATTGCCGTCGGTATACCAGCCCGACCGGTAAAAAAACGCTTCTCAACAGATATCATCAACCGGTTACAGGAAATCCGGTACTGGGACTGGCCCCGCGAAAAACTGGAAAAAGCTTTTGATGACTTCTACGACATCAACACCTTTATTCAAAAATACTGAATCCACACGATCCTGTGTCTATCCCCCGGCATATAAAGGACATCTATGCCATGGCGGGCTTTCTGATCCGCACCGGTTCAGGGGTGAAAACAGTCCCGGGAATGCTGGTGGAGGTCATTGATTCATTCAGTTCCTTATTTGCTCCGTAAATATCACGCACCAATGACGGGGTGAGCCTTGCGGGAGAATCATCAAACACGATGCGGCCCTGGAGCATGCCGATCACCCGGTCGCAATAGGTTCTTGCCGTATCCAGGGTGTGCAGGTTGCAGATCACGGTCAGATTGTCCCGGTCCCGGATCTCCCGCAGGGAGGTCATCACCTTTTCCGCACTCAACGGATCCAGAGAGGCGATGGGCTCATCCGCCAGCACAATTTTGGGTGTCTGCATCAGGGCCCGGGCAATGGCCACCCGCTGCTGCTGGCCCCCGGACAGGGTCTCAGCCCGCTGCAGGGCCTGGTCCGCAATCCCCAGCCGGTCCAGGGCGGCCAGGGCTTCCTCCACCATGTGCCGGCCAAAGACACAGAACAGGCTCTTGAGTGTGCTGTGGCCGTTCAGCCGGCCCATCAACACATTGGTCACCACGTTCAGCCGGGGCACCAGGTTGAACTGCTGGAAAATCATGGCGCAGTCCCTTTGCCACCGCCGTTTTTCTCGGCCGGTAAGCTGCAGTATTTCCCGGTCATTGATCCGGATGGATCCCCGGGTGGCATCGGTGAGCCGGTTAATCATGCAAAGCATGGTGGATTTGCCGGCCCCGGACGGTCCGATCACGCCTACCATCTGGGGCTTATCAATGGAAAAGGACACGGTATCCACAGCGGTTATTTTTCCGAATGTCTTGGTCAATTCTGCAATTTTCATGGTATCCTCCATGGGTTTGAATAAAAATTATCATCTGCAATGATCATAATCCGGACCGGCCGTGGATCAGGCGGCTTCGTAATTTGGCGGAAACCGTATCCATGACCATGACCAGGGAAATGGTCAGCAGGATGATATAAAAAACATTTTCCCAGTGGCGCTGGGTGTTCATGGCTTCCACCAGAAGCAGACCGATTCCGCCTGCACCCAGGGCGCCTATGATGGTAGCGGACCGAACATTCGCCTCCAGGTAGTACAGCGTCTGGGAGACAAACACCGGAATGATCTGAGGAATGACACCGAACCGGTAAAACTGCAGCCGGTTGGCTCCGGTGGCATGAACCCCTTCCATCTGTTTTTTGTTGACTCCTTCCAGGGCCTCGGAAAACAGCTTGCCCAGAGTACCGGTCTCGGTAAAGGCAATGGCCAGGGCACCGGTCAGGGGCCCCAGGCCAAAAGCCCGGATAAAAATCAGAGACCAGATGAGCATGTCAATGCCCCGTAAAAAATCGAACAACCGGCGGACGGCAAACCGCAGGGCTTGGGCCGGTGTGAAGTTGGCCGCTGCCAGCACCGCCAGGGGCAGTCCCACCAGGGCTGCGGTGATAGTGCCTAATACCGCCATCAGAAAGGTTTCCAGCAGGGCCTTAAACACCCGTTTGTGCTGCCAGCCCGGATTGTTCCAGAAGGTGGTGGCCATCAGGCGCCAGTTGGGCATGTCAGGATCGATCCGCTGATCTGAAAGTGCCAGCGAAAACAACTCTCCCGGGGAATACCCGACAAGTTCCGAACGGAAAGGAAAGAAAAAGTTCTCCCAGCCCATAAAATACCGGTGCACCTCGATCCGTGCTTTGGACACCTGGACCCGCCGCCCGAGTGTGGGCCGGGCATCGAATTTGGCGGGCGTGGCCCGAAGCCATTCCGGCGCATCCACACCTTGGGGCATCGTTGTTTCTATGCCCGCATCCGTTATCCGGATATGGACCGGGCCTATGTCCGGCACCTGAAATGTCGCATGGGTATCGTAAATATCCACCCGGTACCCCTGGGCCAGATCCACCCGGGTCAGGTCATCGGACACTGTCACCCATCCGGGCGGGGTTTCATAGGTGGCGGTGCGCTCCCCTTCCACTGCAATGGAAAGACCGCCGGCACCTCTGATGTTTTTTGTGACGTGGACCTTATGGGCCACGGCATCGGTGGCCAGCAGAACCGCCCGCTGGGGCTGAGATCTGCTGATCAGTCCCCAGACATCAAAAGAGATGAAGGTGTACAGCAAATACAGGAGCATCAGCCCCATCCCTGCAATGACCATGAGGCTGTTACGGCGGATACTGGAAAACACGGCCAAGGATCCGGTGACCGGGGCCGACGGCTGTATGGCCAGGGTAGATGATGTCATTGGGTTTCCTTTCTATTCTGAATCCCTGCCGGTCACCAGGCGCCGGCGGATAAAAGAGGACAATTGGTCGATAACAAAAATGGACAGAATCAGCAGCATGAACAGGGCTGCGGTCTCATCACCGGCGCCTTTGCCCCAGCCGATGGTGCGCCGCAGTTCCGTACCGATGCCCCCCGCCCCCACAAACCCTAAAATGGCCGAGGCCCTGACATTAATTTCAAACCGCAGCATAAAATAGCTCAGATAGTTTGGCAGCACCTGGGGGAGGATCCCGTACCGCATGCGCTGCAGCCAGGTGGCACCGCAGGATGCCAGCCCTTGAACAGGATCTGCATCGGCATTTTCATTCACCTCTGAGAACAGTTTTCCTAAGGCCCCGGCTGTGTGGAACGCCACCGCGATCATGGCCGGAACCGGACTGGATCCCAGGATAAAAATCAAAAACAGGGCGATGATCAGTTCCGGAAACGCCCGCATCATATCCATGATCCGCCGGACAATGGTAACCACCACCGGGGGTTTGACTCCCAGGTTGGCGGATCCTAAAAACGCCAGCACCACAGCCAGGGAACCGCCTACGATGGAGGCGGCCCCGGCAATGTTCAAGGTTTCCATCAGGGCCGGAAAAAACCGGCCCATGACCGGAAAAAATGAAAACCCGGCAGCCCATGCCTCTTTGACAATCTCGGCCGGATAATCAAAAAACTGCTTCATTCCGGTGAGAAATCCGCCGGAATTCAAGTCATTTGCCAGGCCGTATCCGGAAATCAGGGCCGCTGCAACGAGAACAATGCCTGCCATGGAATAGAGGCGACGTTTTTTTTCCATTGCCATGATTTCAGTCTGGATGGCGCGTAGAGACATGGCGATATCCTTTGATGCTGATCTTCTGGGTTTAAATAACAGGGATGACTGATGAACCCATCAGTCATCCCTGGTTGACAACTGTGTTGATTAATTGGACTTGGCTTTTCTGGCCTCGATAATGCTCAGGTAGGCATCATGGTCCACCGGTGCAATACCCTTGACCTCACCGGCCATGAACCCGTAGGCGCATTCCATGTCCATGGAGGGCATGCTGGCCAGCAGACCGGTGACTTTGAGTTTCACTTTTTCCGGCAGGGCCTTGCGCAGAACAATGGGGCCTTCGGGAATCAGTTTGGACCGCCAGATCTCCCGGATCTGGGTCATGTCCACCAGGCCGGCATCGGCCGCTTTTCGCAATGCACCGCTGTTGTAGCCGTCCACCCATTCTCCCAGGCCGTCCGCCCAGGTCACGCCGGCATCGATATCCCCGTTGAACACCGCCACAATGGTCTGCTCGTGGCCACCCACAAATACCACATCTTTGAAATAATCACCGGGTTTCATGGAATACCCGGACTCGGGGATCTCGATGGAGGGGATCAGATACCCGGAGGTGGAGTTGGGGTCTCCGAATCCGAACACTTTGCCTTTCATGTCATCCAGGCTTTCAATACCGGAATCCACCCGGGCAAATCCCACGGAATAATATCCGAAAGATCCGTCATTGTTGATTTTTACCAGTACCGGTTCCACGGCGTCCGGGTCGGTCATATGGACCTTGGCATAGGCCGAGGCACCCAGCCAGGCCATGTCCAGGTTGCCGCCCAGAAGTCCTTCGATCACCCCGTTGTAATCGGCCGGGGCATAAATTTTGGTGGGAACCCCCAGCAGGTCTTCAATCTTCGCCCGTACACATTCATTGGACTGCAGCCGATCCGAGGCGTTTTCACCCCCCAGCACACCGATGCGAAATTCCGTGATGGTGTCTTCGGCCATGGCGCCGGTCACGGAAATCAGGACCGCCAAAAGGCCGACAATAAACAGTTTTGTCTGCTTCATCCATGTCATACCCTGCATGTGTTTTTCTCCTTTATTGTGTTTTGTTACCGTTGTTGATGAATCAGCTTTTCACCAGTTGAATGGTAGACATATAATCATCTCTTTGTTCAGACGGGATTAGACCGTTGTTATCTTTTGATTTGATTGTGGAAGCAGGCTGTCTGGCAAAAAAACGTTTCAAATATGGTTTTATTACATTACATTCCGGATACACGGAAAATTGAGTGTACGAACCAGGCAGTGGCATGTAAAATTCCCTCTTTTTTTGATATATTCCTGTTCAATTGTCTTTTTCAGGTGCAGACAACAGGAATTGCAAATAAATGGAATTTAGGAAAAAATATGCAGGGGGAAGGGAGACCTTTCCCATAGCCCTCATAAAATACCGGCCCATTTCATTGCTTCAAGGACATACCCGTGCCCGGTGCCAACAGAAGGTTTGCCAGTACCGGTTCGACATGCTATTGTAATGATCTGAAAAAGTCAGCAATGGGATGGATATAGAGACGCCGGCGACGCTTTTCCCCATCAATCCGGGACCAATACACAAAGGAGTAAAGACAGACCATGGCCACACTCTTTGACACCACAAAGATAAACGGAATGGAAATGAGAAACCGGTTTGTCCGGTCTGCCACCTACGAGGCAATGGCAGAGC
>CAYFVA010000011.1:0-25097 GCA_964346265.1 uncultured Desulfobacterales bacterium | reverse complement strand
TTGAAACAGGGAGCAAGTGAGAAGCCCCCTCGTTCAGGTCTCTTGGTTTGTTGTGGTGCTGTGCATCATGAATGTTATATGAATTTCATTGAAAAGCTGTCAGCACTTACCTGTGACCTGATCCCTGACCGCTATTCGAACGATTCCGTTCTGCTTTGAGCCAGCGGTTGATAGATGGATTGCGGGTGGTTTTCCAGAATATCCCGGTAAAAATCCTCATAGGCGCCGCGGTTGGTTTTTTCAGCGATCATGCCGAGGGAGAACAAAGCCTCGTCTTTCATTACGGATTCTTTACTGCCGGAAATCTTTTTAAAATACTGCTCCGCTTCTTCGTATTTTTCAAGTGCAATGCACGTTCGGCCCAGGGCAATTCGAATAAAGCTCTCCATTACCGGGTCATTTTTGAAATCAGGCAGAGCCCGGGTATACAATTCATATGCTTTATCATATTTTGTCTGTTCATAACAAATTCCGGCAAACCGGAACGCCCCGATTCTGCCGGCCTTTGTATTGGGATACTCTTGCAGGAGCTTCGAGAAATCTTCGCTGACCGCCGCATACCCGTCCGATCCGTTACTTGACATTTTATGGTAGGTGGCCAGGGATCGGGCCAGAAGGTTGGAAGCTTTGCGTTCGGCATTCTGAATACTGTACAGAACGCCGGAAACAATTACAATAACGGCCAGCACAGCAAAGCCCGCAATGATCAGTGGTTTTTTATTGCGCTTTGCGAACGCGATCGCTTGGAACACTTTTTTCTGGAACGGGTCCATATGGTCGCTGTCGGTTGTCTGTGCCTCCGGGGTCTGGTTTTGATTCATATCGATTTATCCTCTTTATGATTTGTTATTATTGTCGATTACCATACCAGGGTTTTGTGAATCCATCCGCTGTCACCGTCCGCATGCTCAACCTGAAGCCAGTTTCCCCGGCGGTTCAAAACTTTGAACGGCACCCCCCTTTCCACTTTGAACACGATGGAATTGTCCGTGCCCGGCCCGGACCGGACATTGCATTTCTCTTTGACAGTGATGACCGAGTCTGTTTTGCCGACAAGAGAATTGTGAAGCCATGCCTTGTCCCCTTCAAAGTCCTTGAATTGATACCAGTTGCCTTTTGTTCTCAGGATGATGATCGGATGGTATTTCTCCACCTGCCATAGCACGTCATGGTCGGTGCCCGGTCCCGAGCGTATGTTGGCGATCCTTGACGTCACGGTGCGCCGGTCCTGGGCCGGCGCCTGACCATATGCTCCCAGAAGTAAAAACAGGATCAGAAACCCCAAAACCCATTTCTGTCTTGCACTGTTCATTGATCCATCCCCTTTTGTTTTTCTTATTTGAATCCGATTAAACTGCCTGACTGATATACCAGAAAAGACAGACCCCATGCAACCGCGGTTGTGTAAAATAAATTAAAAAGCGCCCATCCGGCGGAAGTCTCTTTCCATATGGCGGCGATTGTGGCGACGCAGGGGATATACAGCAGAACGAACACCATAAGGGAAAGAGCGGTCAGCCGGGTCATCCCGGAACCTTCGAGCGTCGATGCCAGGGCGTTTTTGTTCTGGTTGTCCACACCGTAAAGAACGCCCATTGTGCTGATCACGATTTCTTTTGCCACAAGTCCGGTAACCAGCGCCACGCTGGAGCGCCATTCAATTCCAAGCGGCTCGAAAAAAGGCTCTATGGTTTTGCCGATTCTGCCGATATACGATTTTGCCACCTGTTCGGTTTTCTTTTCTTTGGCTAATTGATGTATCCGGGTGTTGATTTTTTGAGTTTCGGAGGGGGAATCAGACTGTTCGAGTTTGATTTGCAGCTGCTGGATTCCGGCTGAATAATCTTTGGAATAGTCAATGTCCCTGGGAAAATAGGAAAGGGTCCAGATGATGATGGAGCCGATCAGGATCACACCGCCCATCTTTTTTAAAAACATTTTGCTCCGGTCCCACATATGGATCAAAAGGCTTTTCAACATCGGCGCCCGGTAAGGGGGCAGTTCCATGACAAAAGGAGCGTCTTCCCCTTTAAGGGCGGTCGAGCGCAGCAGTTTTCCGGAGAGGACGGCCACGGCGATTCCGGTGAAGTAGAGGAGAAATATTATGGTCCCGGGGTTCTGCGGAAAAAAGGTGCCGGCCAGTATCACGTAGACAGGGAGTCTTGCCGAGCAGGACATGAACGGGGTCAAAAGCGAGGTCAAAATCCGGTCCTTTTGATTTTCGAGTGTCCGGGTGGCCATGATGGCCGGTACATTGCAGCCGAAACCCATGAGCATGGGGATGAATGACTTCCCGTGAAGCCCCACCAGGTGCATGATCCGGTCCATGAGAAATGCGGCCCTTGCCATGTACCCGGTGTCCTCGAACAGGGCGATGCAGAAAAACAGGATCAGGATATTGGGAAGAAAGATGACTACACTGCCGATACCGGCAAGAATACCGTCTAAAAGGAGGTCTTTGAAATACGAGGGGGCAATGAATGAGTCGAGAAAGCCTGTCAGGACCGAAAGCCCGGAATCGATCCACTCCATGGGGTAGGCCCCCAGAGAAAAAGTCACCTGGAACATGGCCCAGATAAAAAAGATAAAAATGGGAAAACCGAGAATCCGGTTGGTCAGTACAAGGTCGATCTCCCTTGATATATCAATTCGTTTTTTTTTGGATATGGACACTGCTTCTTTGATAATGCCCGCAATGAACCCGTACCGGTCATCGGTTAGCACCATTTCCGGGTCTTCCTGGAAGAGGTCTTCGATCCGGTTTCTGCATTTTTCCACGATCGATAAAAGCTCGGGCTCGGTTTCGAATTTACGGGTAATGATCCGGTCACCTTCAAGGAGTTTCACTGCGGTCCATCGGACCGGGGTTCCAGGTACGGCCACGTTTCGGGATTCTATCTTTTGAACAACGGCTTCGATGCATTTTTCGATTTCCCCGGAATATTTGATTCCTCTCCTTGTTCTCTGTTTTGAAGCAAAAACGGCTTCATCGATTGCCGTATCCAGAAGAGTTTCGGTTCCCTGGTTTTTGTTGCCGACGGTGAATACAACCGGAAGGTCCAAAAGGGCGGAGATCTGTTCAGCGTCGATGGAGATGCCTCTTGACCGGGCCACATCCGCCATGTTCAAAACAAAGACTACGGGTTTGCCGAGTTCCGCGACCTGCATGGCAAGGTAAAGGCTTCGCTCGAGGTTGGAGGCGTCGATAATGTTGACCACCACGTCGGGATCTCCTGTGATGATGAAATCCCGGGCGGTGATTTCTTCCGCGGAAAAAGGGGTGAGGCTGTAGGTGCCGGGAAGGTCGACTATGTTGATATCGTATTCTTTGTGCCGGGCCTTTCCCTCTTTTTTCTCGACGGTGACTCCGGGCCAGTTTCCCACTTTCTGGTTGGCACCGGTCAGGTTATTGAAAATCGTGGTCTTTCCGGAGTTCGGGTTCCCCGAGAGGGCTATGGTGAGGGATTTCATCTGTTCTCCGGTGTACGGACATCTTCAACGGTTATACAGGCGGCCTCTTCCACACGAAGGGAAACATGGTATCCTTTGATGATGATTTCAACCGGATCTTTGAGGGGTGCGTACTTTTCCACATAAACTTTTGTTCCCCTGTTTATGCCCAGCTCAAGAAGCCTTCTTTTCAGAACGGTTTCCCCGGCCACACGGGAAATGACGCCTTCCTGGCCCTCCTTCATGTCCCGAATGGTCATTTTGACGGGAAGATCCGGTTTCAACGCAGGGGCATCATTGTTGGAATCTGCCGATGGAAGCGGCTGTACCAGTACTTTGTTGGCCATGCCTTTTCCGATGATGAACCGGTTGTCCCCGACAGCCACTACGGCTTGGGACCCGGCCCTGGCAGAGACGATCTCAAGGTGTTCTCCCGTCTTGATGCCCATGGCGGAAAGCCGCATGTTGATTTTCCGTCCGCCCTCCACTTCAATAATTTTGACCATTTCTCCGGGTTTCGACCGGTCGAGCGGAATGATAAAGCTCCGTTCTTCAAGGCAGTCCGAACAGATTCCATATATGGTCATTTTGTGCTGAAGCATGTGGAACCGGTAGGCACCGGCCAGTTTGAGCTGCTGCTTTTCCAGGCTTTCGTCTCTGAATTCGGTGACTTTTCCGCATTTCGTGCAGACCATGTGATCGTGGTGAAGTCCGATATGCCGGTGCTCATAATGAATTGTTTCATCTGAAAACGTGATTTTCTGGGCAAAACCGAAATCGCAGAGCAGGGCCATGGTTTGTTCGACAAAAAGCCGGTCCTCTACAATATTGTTTTCCTTGAGCGCATTCACAATATCCATGATCGTGACATGCTCTTCAAGGGTGAGGAAAATTTCCAGGATTTTTACTTTTCTTTCAAAATCCTTTATTCCCTGCTGTTTGAACAGTCTTTTAAACTGTTTTATTTCATTGTCATGTGTATAATGCATAAACTTTTTCCAGACTAAAAAACAAAAAATTAAAATAGTAAAATTACACGACTATGTCAATATAATGTTGGCTGAAAATATTCTTGAAACAAGATCGCAATTGCCATAGTATGGAGGGTATGGGATATGTTTTTGACTTTAAGGATGCAGCGGCATACGATAAATGGTTTGAGGATCCGAAAAACGCCTACGCGTATGATCTTGAAATGAACCTTTTACAGGTCATGCTGGCACCGCTTTCCGGCCAGTCCATTCTTGATATCGGGTGCGGCACGGGAAAGAGTCTGGCGTGTTTTCTGGATGCCGGGCTCCGGCTTACCGGGATTGATCCGTCTCCCTATATGATTGATTATGCACAGCAACGGCTTCACAAAAGTGCGGATCTGTACAGGGGATTTGCAGAAGATCTTCCGTTTGAAGACAACTCCTTTGAGTATTCGTTTTTTTTTACAAGCCTTGAATATACGGAAATGCCGGCAAAGGCGGTTGAAGAAGCCTGTCGTGTCACAAAGGACCGGGTGTTTGTCGGAGTTTTAAACCGGTATGCGCCGAACAATCTTTTAAAAAGACTGAAAAGTCTCATGGCGGGTAATGTGTATTCCAGGTCCCACTTTTTCAGTATCTGGGAGCTCAAACGACTTGTGTATTCGATACTTGGCGATGTACCTGTCTCATGGCGGACCACACTGCAGTTTCCGTTTATATATGGAAAAGCGGCATTTTTCGTGGAAAATCTGACGATTGTACAGAAATCACCGTTCGGGGCCATGATCGGCATGGTGATCACCCCTGTGCCCAAATTCAGGCTGACACCGATGCTGCTGAAGGAAAAGCCTGCCAAAAGACCCAATCAGGTTGCAGGATATGCAAGATTTTTTTCAGGAGGGGATTATGAAGACTCTGGTGTATAAAACCCTTGAAAACCAAATGGTGCGGTGCGGAATCTGCAATCACTTCTGCAGAATAGAGGACGGTAAACATGGGATTTGCGGCGTGAGGGAAAACCGGTCCGGTGTTCTCGAATCCCTGGTTTACCCGAAGGTTATTGGAAGGAGCATCGATCCCATTGAGAAAAAACCCCTTTACCACGTAAAGCCCGGATCTTTTTCCTATTCCGTGGCCACTGTGGGGTGCAATTTCAAATGTGACTTCTGCCAGAATTCGGACATCGCACAGGTGCCTTCGGAAAACGGCCGGCTGATCCGGGGCGTGGACATCCCGCCGGATGAGATCGTAACGCAGGCTCTCCGGGGCGGGTGTGACAGTATCGCTTATACATACACAGAGCCCACGGTATATTTTGAACTGGCCTTTGAAACGGCGAAACTCGCTCAGGAACAGGGGCTTTTGAATGTGTTCGTGACCAACGGATACATGAGCAGGGAGGTGCTGGAGATCATAGCGCCTTATCTGGACGCGGCCAATGTGGATCTCAAGTCTTTCAGCGACAAGTTTTACAGGAAATACTGCAAGGCAAGTATCGAGCCGGTGAAAGAAAACCTCAGGCTCATGAAATCTCTCGGTGTCGTCGTGGAGGTCACCACCCTGCTGATCCCCGGTCTGAATGATTCAAACGAAGAGTTGGTAGGAATCGCCGGGTTTATTGCAAACGAGCTCGGTCCTGAGACCCCCTGGCACATCAGCCGGTTCCATCCGGCCTACAGGATGACCGAACCCGGAAGGACCCCGTCTGAAACCCTGATGCGGGCCTTTCAGACGGGTAAAGATGCGGGGTTGTACCATGTATACGTGGGAAACGCACCGGAAATCGGCAGGGAGAACACTTTCTGCCATTCCTGCGGCGCGGCGCTGGTAAAACGGCACGCCTACGAAGTAGAGGTGGAGGTCTCTTTCCGGACCGGAAAATGCCCTTCTTGCGGAACCCGACTTTATGGTTTATATTAGCGCTTGTAAAAACAGCCATGATGCACAGCATCACAACGGAGCCTGAAACTTGGATGAGGGGGCCTCTTGCCTCTTGTTTCAAGTTTCTTGTTTCTTGTAAAGGAGTGACATCATCAAAGAAAATTTGATTATATTCGGGCGGATGGTAAAGTTCTCTCACACGGTGTTTGCTTTGCCGTTCGCCCTTTCCGCTGTGATACTCGCATGGCCCCGGCACGAGGTTACCTGGTGGGATCTTTTGTTTATCCTCACGGCCATGGTGGGTGCCAGGTCCGCGGCAATGGGGTTTAACCGGCTCGCTGACGCGGCGATCGATGAAAAGAATCCCAGAACATCCGGACGGGAGATCCCTGCCGGTATTCTGTCGAAAAGGCGGGTGGCGGTTTTTGTTCTTGCGTTCAGCCTCGTTTTTGTTCTGTCCTCGGCCATGCTCTCCTCGCTCTGCCTGTTTCTTTCCGTTCCCGTGCTGCTGTTCCTGTTTTTTTATTCGTATACCAAAAGGTTTACCAAGTATTGCCATATGGTGCTGGGCCTTGCCATCTCACTCGCGCCGGCAGGAGCATGGATCGCCCTTACGGACTCGCTGTCGTGGAGTGTGGTGTTCCTGAGTCTCGCTCTTATGACATATATATCCGGTTTTGATGTTTTGTACGGGTGCCAGGATGTTGATTTTGACCGAAACGAGGGGCTTTGCTCCATCCCTGCGGAACTCGGGGTGGAAAAAGCCATGAGACTTTCCTCCTTCCTGCATATTCTGACGATTTGTTTTCTTTTCCTGATGCAGCTCACCTATGGCATGCATTCGGTTTTTTATATTTTTCTGGGACTTATCACCCTTTTGCTGATCGTCGAGCATATTCTGGTCAGGCCGGACAATCTGAAACATATCCATATCGCGTTTTTCCACATCAACAGTGTGGTCTCGGTGGTACTGCTGGCGGGAATCTGTATTGAGGCCCTGGTGAGATGAGTGAAAATCCTCCATATGTGGTGGCTCTTTCGGGTGCTTCCGGCTCCGTTTACGGGCTGCGGCTGGTATCGGCCCTTGTGAGAAACCATGCCCGGGTGCTTTTGATTGTGTCCGGGGCGGCCCGCAAAGTGCTGCATCATGAAACCGACTTTTCTTCGTACCCGTCGCTTTCTGCATTTCTTATGGACTTGGGGATCGACTGCAGCAACGAAGGAATGGTGGAACTTCTGGATCCTGATGATATTGCCGCAGGCCCGGCCAGCGGATCTTTCATTCACGCCGGTATGGTGATCGCCCCGTGTTCCATGAAGACCCTGTCCCAAATTGCTTGCGGTAACGCGGATAATCTTGTCACCCGGGCGGCGGACGTGGCACTGAAAGAAACCCGGAAACTGATACTGCTCTGCAGGGAGACGCCGCTGAACCTGATCCACCTGGACAATATGAGAACGGCAGCCGGAGCCGGCGCAGTGATCATGCCGGCCTGCCCTTCATTCTACAGTGCGCCTGCAACCATTGACGATCTTGTGGATACGGTTGTATCCAGGATTCTGGATCATCTGGGAGTAAAAAATGTTTCTGCTTTTCGGTACAATCCCTGATGGGGCTGATGCGATGATGCGGCAGGTGATCGAAGAGAGAGCGAAATTCATAATTGACACGCTTCATCGTCACGGGTACCGGGCACTGGTGGTCGGCGGGTCGATCCGGGACAGTTTGAGAAATCGGGTTCCTTCTGATATGGATATCGTGACGGATGCACCGGAAAATGAAATGTTCCGTATGTTTGAAAAAGAGCGGATCAAAAAGGTGGGCCGACAGTTCAGCCTGTTTCTTGTGAATGGAGTTGAAGTGGCCTGCTGCCGGAGCCGGGCATCCGGCCGGTTCCCCCTGAATGATCTGGGGATGCGGGATTTTACCATCAACAGCATGGCCTTTGATCCGGAGACCGGGGAATGGATTGATCCCTTTTCCGGCAGGGAGGATCTGAATCAGGGGATCGTTCGATTTGTCAAAGATCCGGAAGAACGGATTATAGAAGACCCGCTGAGAATCGTGAGGGCCTGCCGGTTCGCCGCCCGGCTGGGCGGTTCCATTGAACCGGGTTCTTTTGATGCGATCGGCCGGTATGCATATCTCTTGAAAGAACAGGTCGCACCTGAGCGGATCCGGGAGGAAATAGTAAAAGCGATGCATGCGGCCCGACCCTCTGTTTTTTTCGAGAACCTGCACCGGGCCGGAGGACTCCGATTTGTTCTGCCTTGCCTTGACCGGTGCTATGACCTGGACGGCGGCCCCCACCATGCAGAAACCGTGTTTGAACACTGCATGCTCACAGGGGATGCAGTAAGCCGGAAATATCCTTTGCTCAGACTTGCCGCGTTTCTGCATGATGCAGGAAAATATGATGCGGCCGCATCCGGTGAAAAGGGGATTACATTCGCAGGCCATGAGAAAAAATACGGCCCGGTTCATGCCGATTTGAAACGCCTGGCCTTCAGCAACGACCGGATTGAGTATATCCTGTCGGTCTTTCGGGTCCATATGCGTCCTTTGACCCCGGAGACGACTGAAAAAGCGGTCCGCCGGATACTTGTTTTTCTCGAAGCCCACAATGTACCATACCGGGATTTCATGAGAATCCGCATCGCCGATAAAAAGGGGAACGTTGCCAAAAAGCCGTATACCCTGCAGGATATCCGGATCCGGTTTGAAAAACTCAAAAACGTATCCGAAAAGGCCGAAGGGGGATTCGGGCTGAAAAGCCTCGCCCTCCGGGGCGGGGATGTCATGAACATCCTGGATATCCCTGAAGGGCCCCGCGTGGGAGAAGCATTGGGATTTCTTATGGAGGAAGTCGTTGAGGACCCGTCGGTGAATACGCAAGAGCAGCTTGAAAAACTGTTGTTACAACATTGTAAAGAATGAATTTACTGAATTTTTAACCCGGCCAAACCATGGAAATTGAGGGGGAATATGTCGTTTCGACCAGTAGAGCTTTCCGACCGAACAGCTTATGACCGTTTTTTTCAGGCAACCGGCACGGCGGCATCGGATTACGGCTTTGTCAACGTGTGGGGCTGGGCTGAAGAATATGATCTTGAAATCCGTTTTGAACCGGACTGCGTACTGATTCGGCAGAAAGATGAGAAACCGGTATACTGGGCGCCGCTGGGCAACTGGAAGGAGATGGACTGGAACGATGTTTTTACCCGCCTTCGAGCGGAGGATGAGCTGGTGTTCACCCGGGTGCCGGAAAGCCTTTTGACGGTTTGGCAATCCATTCCGAATTTGCGTCTGGAAGCGGCAGAAGAAAGAGGGCACTGGGATTATATCTACCGGGTGGAGGACCTGATTGCTTTGAAAGGCAACAAACTGCATAAAAAAAAGAATCTGGCAACGCAGTTCGTCAAACAGTACCCGTATCAATATGCCGCCCTTGATGCTTCCGGCATCCGGATGGCAATGGAGATGCAGGCCGATTGGTGTGACTGGAAAGACTGTGAGTCTTCAGAGGAGTTGATGGCGGAAAACAATGTAATCAAAAAAATTTTCAGCTGTTTCACCGAACTGAAAGATGAGCTCATCGCCGGGGCGGTTTTTGTTGAAGGGAAGATGGCAGGCTACACCATTGCCCAGAAATATGGAGATGAGACGGTGCTGATCCATTTTGAAAAGGGGGATACTTCATACAAGGGGATATACCAGGCACTGAACAAACTCTTTCTTGAACATCAGGCAGCCGGATATCGGTTGGTCAACAGAGAATCCGACCTGGACAATCCCGGCTTGAGAAAGGCGAAACTTTCTTACCGGCCGGTGGACTTTGTGAAGAAATATTCGGTTACGGTTTTTTGAATTCTATGGTACCGTGGCGGGGACAGCCTGAAATGAACGGATCAAGTTGAGCAGGAGGCGTTATGGCAAAAAGCAAACCGATGGTGCTTGCAGTGGATGACAACCCCAAAAATCTTCAGTTTTTGAGCAAGCTTCTCACCGGGCAGGGATATGAAGTCGGCGTAGCCCAGGACGGGCTTCAGGCGATCAATTTCGTGACCAAAAACCAGCCGGCCCTTATTCTGCTGGATATCATGATGCCTGAAATGGATGGTTATGAAGTCTGCCGGGAATTGAAATCCAATATGATCACAAAGCACATTCCCATCATTTTCCTGACCGCCAAAACCGATACCGAAGATATCGTTAAAGGGTTTGAACAAGGAGCTGTGGATTACATTCTGAAACCGTTCAGCTCGGAGGAACTTTCGGCCCGGGTGAAAACCCATGTGGAACTGAACCGGTTGAGGGGAATGCTGCCCATCTGCTCCAAATGCAAAAAGGTCCGCAACGATGAAAATCTCTGGCAGCAGATCGACCAGTACATTGAAGAGAACTCGGAGATTCTTTTCTCCCACGGCTTGTGCCCGGAGTGCATGAAGAACATGTATGGAGACCAGCCCTGGTATAAGAAACTGTACGATAGCAAATAACATCTGAGAGCGTCTGCCGGCGCCTTCCGGCTGTGATCCGTCCGGGATTTTTATCCCTTGTATAAAAGTGCTTTCATGACGTGGCTGACCATCTTCGGGTTTTCTTTCAGCCTTCTTGTGGAATATCCGAACCAGTGTGTGCCGAAAGGTATATACACCCGCATGGTATGCCCCTGTTGCACGATACGTTTCCGCTGTTTCGGCGTGACGCCGTACAGCATCTGGAATTCGTACCGGTCTTTCGGAACCTTGTATTTTTTAATAAGCTCGGCGGCGCCGTTGATCAACGGCTTGTCATGTGTGGCCACGGCCGGATAGATTCCATTTTTGAACATCAGTTCAAGATCTTCCAGGTAATGCCGGTTGATTTCATGGTACTCCTTGTATGCAATTTCCGCCGGTTCCACGTAAATTCCCTTGCAGAGTCTCAGGTTCAGCGGAAGGTCCTCTCTTGAAAGGTCCAGCAGGCTTTCGATGTCTTCATATGTGCGTTTCAGATAGGCCTGGAGGACCAGCCCCACGTTTTCGGGAAATTCGGTTTTGACCCTTCTGAAAAGGTTGATGGTCGGGTCCACGCACGGTGAATTCTCCATGTCGATGCGGATGAACGTGTTGTGTTCGCGCGCTGTTTTCACAAGCTCTCTTACATGCTGATAACAAGCTTCTTCATCAATCAGAAGCCCGAACATGGTCGGCTTGATGGAGTAGTTGCCGTCAATGTCGCTCTGTTCCACCAGCCGGATGAGGTCGAGATACTTTTCTTTGTTGTCTTGTGCCTGATCCAGTGTTTCAATGAATTCTCCCAGAATATCGAGGGTCACCTTGATCCCCTCCGCGTTAAGAGTTCGTGAGGCGGCAATTGCGCTGCTGCTGGTTTCACCTGCGATATACGTTTTTGAAAACTGCCATACGAGACTTTTGGGTAAAAACGGAAGCATTCGGCTGATTAGCGTATTAAGCATGGTAGACTATACTCCAATTTGATTTAAATATATATAATGATTTAATGGTTTAACCATTAAAAAGAATAGAGCAATTTGTCAAGGAAAAAATGCAGTGCAATCGCATGACTGTTTTATTGTACGAAATTCTGTGGAATCGAGGCAGGGGGAGATCAGCTGGAATTTTTTCCGCGTCTTCTGCGTCTTCCTCCGCCTTTCTGGCCGATCCGGTAACATCCGCCCCCCACCTTCAGTCTTTTCCCGGTCACAATGGCACAGGCAAGATTGTATCTGGCCTGTTTTAATACTCTTCCGAAGGTCTGGCGGGAGACGTTCATGTGCAGGGCGGCTTCGGACTGGTCATACCCGTTGTAATCCACAAGGCGGATGGCTTCGAATTCTTCAACCGATAGGCTGATTTCATCGGTGTCTTGAGACTCTCTGTCGTGCCCCTCCGGCTGGAAGCTCTTAATTTCCGGATGTTTTGAAATGTATCTGGGCCTTTTGTGTCTGGGCATAACCGTTCCCTTGATTTTCGAGTTGCTTGCTATAATAGATGTGATATCATGATTTGTCAATAAAACTGTAACTAAAGGCCTGTCGGTATGGGGGCAGGGAAAGGCAAAACTAGTGAGAATTTATAATGACTGTATCTCCTGTATTCTGAAAGGGGCGCTGGATGCGGCAAGACTTTCCACCGATGATGAATCCGTTCACCGGTGGTTGTTGAACACCACCATGGAGCGGCTGATTTCAGCCGATTATCATGAGCCCCCGCCGGTGATCGCCGGAAACACCCAGCGTTTGATCCGGGAGGCGACAGGGGATGCGGATCCGTATAAAAGGCTCAAGAAACAGTACAATGATTTCGCTCTTGAAATTTACCCGGATCTTGAAAAAATGGTACAGGAATCCGTCTTTCCCTTTGAAAAGGCCGTGAATATCGCCATCGCCGGAAACATTATTGATTTCGGCGCCTACCCGGATCTCGGCGGAAAAGAGATTGTCCATACGATCGAAAAGGCGGTGAGTGCGGGAGTAAACGGAAGTCTTTCGTGGTTTGAGTCCGCTGTGGAAAAAGCGGACCGGATTCTATGGCTTGCCGACAATACCGGAGAGATTGTATTGGACAAGCTTCTTTTGGGACGGATGGACCGGTCAAAAGTCGTTTATGCGGTCAGAGGGGCACCGATTCTGAATGATGCGACATACGAGGATGCTGTGTACACCGGGGTTACCGATGTGGTGGAAGTGATTGATAATGGAGCGGATATACCCGGTACCCTGGTGGAAAGAGGTTCCCGGCGGTTCCGGGAGGAATATGAAAAAGCGGACCTGATTGTTTCAAAGGGGCAGGGCAATTATGAAACTCTTCCCCACGATGACCGGAGAATTGTGTTTCTGTTTAAAGTAAAGTGTCACGTGGTGGCCCGGGAATCCGGCCTCCCGGAGGGGGAAAGCGCGGTCCTGTCATACGCCGGACTGCCGGTCCGGACGGTTTCCAGTTTGTAAAAATCATGATTGGTGGTTCCAAACCCGAGGCTTTGCCCCGGTTGCCATGGACAACCATGGAAACCCTGACCTGTTTTTGACGTTTCCCTCAGCGCAAAAAGGGTGTTGTTTTACTCTCCGTACCGGGTAGGATCTTTGATGCCGGCTTCTTTGAATCCTTTTTTTCTGTGAAGACAGGAGTCGCATCGGCCGCATGCGGCGCCGGATTCGGCAGCATCGTAACAGCTGACAGTCAAACCGTAATCAAGTCCTAAATTGTGGCCTTTTTTGATGATTTCAGCCTTGGAAAGGTGGATGAGAGGGGTTTCGATTTTCAATACGGTTTCGCCGGTGACCCCGGCCTTTGTGGCCAGGTTGGCCATTTTTTCAAACGCTTCAATGTATTCGGGCCTGCAGTCGGGGTAACCGCTGTAGTCAACCGCCGTGACCCCGATGAAGATGGTGTCGGATTTCAGAATCTCCGCCCATGCAAGGGCGTAAGACAGAAAGATGGTGTTGCGTGCGGGGACATAGGTCACCGGAATTTCATCCCGGCAGGAGATATCTTCCACCTGTTCGTTCTTGGGCACCGCGATATCATCTGTCAGGGCGGAACCGCCCAGGTCGCCCAGGTCAATGCCGATGATCCTGTGCTCCTCTGCGTTCAGGGTTTCCGCCACATGCCTGGCCGCCTGGAGCTCTGCCGCATGCCTTTGTCCGTAATTGAAGCTCATGCAGAAAATCCGGTATCCGGCGGATGCAGCCACGGCAGCGGCGGTTGAAGAGTCGATTCCGCCGCTCAAAAGAATCACTGCGTTTTTTTTGGGCATGGGATGTTATACTCCTCTTTGTTCGCTGTTCCATATGATTTTGTGCAGTTGCAGCGAAAGCCTTGCCTCCAGCCTGTCCGCCAAAATCCACGAGGCAAGTTCCCGGGGGTCGAGTCTATTGAATACAGGGGAAAAATGGGTTCGTTCTCTGGAAATGAAAGCCGGCTTTTGGTCCTGAAGGATCGATTTGGCATATTCGTAATCTCGTCGATCGCTAACGACAAACTTGATTTCGTCGGAACCGGACAAATGCGGGAAATTTTCCGGAAGATTCCGGTGGGACTCCCCACTGGACGGGCATTTGATATCCATTATTTTGATGCAGTCGGCCGGAACGGGCTGTATGCTCAGGCTGCCGTTGGTTTCCAGAAGTACCGTGTGCCCGGTTTCAATCAAAACGGATATCAAGGAAACCGTTTTCGGCTGAAGCAGTGGTTCACCGCCGGTTATTTCCACAAGACCGCACCCGTATGAACGGATTTTCTCCAGAATCGTATCCATGGACAGTGTTGCCGATTCCGTTTTTGCAAAGACCGTGTCGCAATACGAACAGTTCAGGTTGCATCCGGAAAGCCGCACAAAAACACAGGGCAGTCCGGCAAAGTTGGATTCGCCCTGCAGACTGAAAAAAATTTCGCAGATATTCAGGGTCACCTATTTCTCCCAATAGGCGGAGCCGCAACCGGGGCTTTCAAATACAACAACTTTGGATACGTTGATATGTTCGGTGTTGAACATTTTTTCAAGTTCTTTGTACAAAAACTTTGCGATATTTTCAGAGGTGGGATTGACAGATCCGAATTCGGCAAGTTCGTTGAGATTGGTGTGGTCAAGCTTGTCAAGTATCTGCCGCAGCGCTTTTTTTACGTCCCTGAAATCGATGCCTATGCCGAGCTGGTTTAACCGGCCGCACTGAATGAACGCCTCGATAATCCAGTTGTGGCCGTGTGTTCTCGAACAGTTTCCATCATACCCCCTCAATGAATGGGCGGCTGAAAAATGGTCCTTTATGTATATTTCATATACCTGTGTCATGGAATTCTCCGTTTACTTTCAAATCAGTTTTATACCAGCAATTCAGGTTGCGGTCAAGAGTTCCTCCGGTTATCGGCAGGGCCATCGCATGACCGTTTGATCTGTCGGGTATCAGGCATCAGGCGTTAGGGGGGAGGCGTTAGCTACTACCTGATACCTGACAGATGACAATCTATGCTTTTATCATTTGTTGTGCCCGGTTTCGGCAGTTGAAACCGCTTTCAGGTGCCACGAGATTGCCCGGTCTGCAAAGAATTGTATTGACAAATCAGGCAAAACTGGGATACCAGAAAGGAGAGGAACCGAATCCGGAGCGCGTTCCGTCATAATACCGGGAACGAAGAAAGGGCTCTGAAATAACGATCCGTGTCTTTTCGGGCACAAGGAGGAAGGAGTATGAAAAAGACAGGAAAAATGTGTCTGGTGTTGCTCGTTGTATCAGCCCTGGCGCTTATGCCGGCATCCGCCATGGCCGACAGGAGCCGTGTGGGAAAACAGGCGAGCGCAGAGGCCATGACAGCCGATATCTTTATAGCGAGACCGGTGGGCCTTTTGGCTCTTGTACTGGGATCTTCCATGTTTGTTGTGTCGCTTCCGCTTTCGGGACTCGGCGGGAACGTCGACTCTGCTGCGCGGAAACTTGTGGTGGACCCGGCCGAGTATACGTTTAAGCGACCGCTTGGAAAATTCTGACATGTCCTGATCTGCAGGTTTCATGGCTGGGATGGATCCATATTGCCTTCGGCAACGATGGAAATATCGACGTATGTTGTGGCCGGATATGCAGTCTCATCTCTGTGAGCACGTCTGTTGCTCGTGATGCCGGGTCAACCGCTTTTCAGGGAGTTGTTGGTTCCGGCTGCCCCCGGAAACCAAAAAGCCCCTCCCGAGGGAGGGGCATTGTATTCATGGTAGCGATGCAGGGATTTGAACCCCGGACTCTGCGGATATGAGCCGCATGCTCTGACCAACTGAGCTACATCGCCAAAACAAAACCAGACTCATATATCACCCGCAAAAAGAAAAGTCAAGGTTTAATTCTCCTGCCCCGGCCGGGAATGGCCGGCCATCTTCACTGAAAAATTTTCCAGATTGTCAGGCAGATTCGAGAATACGATCATAAACGGAATGGACCCGTTCGACCGGATATTTTCATTGGCGCCCTTTTCTCCGCTCTTTTTGGTGAGAATCCGGTCAATGGCGTCTATTTCCGCATTTTTCAAGGTTTCCTCCGGAATCATGTTGCCGCAGTATACCTGTTTTGTCCGGGCGGTCACATCCCCTTTGGTAATCAGTGTGCCTTCCACCCGGAGCTGACTGACCGGAAAGGCGGATTTGTTGGCGGCTCTTCCGGTGATGATAAAGAGCTTGCCTTCTGCTTTGTTGCTTGCAAATCTTCCGTTTATACTCTGGTTGTCAAGAACGATGTTTACCGGTTCAGGGCGGCTCTGATATTTCTGCAGGGTGGAATCGATAAACGGGATCTTCAGAGAGGACAGGTAGGGCACCTCGATTCCCATTATAATGCTTGTGCTGTATCCGGCCACAAGAATGACTGCGATCACCAGAAAAGAGAGTAGGAATTTGAAAAATTTCGAAAGTCCGGAGGGTTTTTTGGCCAAGTCCTTATCCATGAAATCCGGTACGGGAGGTTTCTCGATTCTGGACCGGCTGCCGGGGGCTGTTCCCGCTTCTTTTACCGGTTCTTCTTCTTCTGCCGTATCTTCCTCTATCCAGGTTTCTTCGTCCTCCTCCTCTTCGAACTCATCATCAAGGGATTCATCGTAAAGCGTCAGATCAAATTCCTCTGCCTCTTCTTCCGCCGGGGTTACTTCTGAATCCGTCTCTTCTTCGAACTCGAGTCCGCCGCCGAAATCTATCTCCTGTTCGTCTTCAAGTTCGAATTCAAATTCTTCAGATACTTCGGAGCCGGTTTCATCATTCGGATCTGTGTCCACTTCATCGGCGTCAGCAAGATCAAACTCCCCGATTTCAAGTTCCGGAGGTCCAAGTTCCGACTGTTTTTCCGGTTCAGCCGATTTCTCTCTGTCGTGAGCAAAGTCGGTTTCTTCTTTAAACTGAAACGTTTCTTTTTCCGTCTCTCCGTCCAGATCACTGTCGATTTCAAGTTCAAACGATTCGTCAGCACCGGCCATAAAATCAAATTCGGCTACTTCTTCTTCTCCGGTGTCTACGTCGTCCTCTTCATTCGCTTCCAGGTCTTCCATGCCCAATTCAAGAGTTTCATCATCCAGATCGAGATCAAACTCCGGTTCGTTTTCTTCCTCCTGGGTTTCAAACTCCTCGAGATCCAGATCAAGGTCGTCTTCTTCGTCATCCAGAGAGAACTCATCACCGATTTCTATATCGGTATCTGCTTTCTTTTCTTGTATTTCCTGTTCGAACGATTCTTCTTCAAAGTTGAATTCCGCATCAGTTTCTCCGGGTTTTTCAGGAGAAACCGCATCACCGGCGTCCGGACCGGTTTTCGTTTCAACTGAATCTTCCGGCTCCAGGGAAACAAGGTCAGCATCCGGATCGAGATCAAGGTTTTCCATTGTCTCTTTGGGTTCGTCCGGTACGGATTCGAAGGAGTCCGTGTCAGGGGACTCATCAACGTCCGGTTCACGGGATTGCTCTTCTCTGTCAAAGCTGAACTCTTCGCCGCTTCCGAGGTCAAGATCGGCTATTTCTTCCGGTTCCTCCTGTGTGAAAGGGTCGTCTTCGAAATCGAACTCGATTTCGGTCTCCCGGAATTCCGCCAAAGGTTGCGGAGTCATATCGGTACCAGCTTCGGCCTCTTCTTCAACCGGTTCTTCCGGTTCTTCCGGAACTTCCGGTTCGGGTGGTCCCGGTTCAATCTCCTGATCCTCTTTTTCCAGGGCGAGGATTTCCTCTTCCAGCTCTCTATCAATCTCCAGCTGATAAGTGGATAAAGAAGCTTCCGGCTCCTCTGCATCAGGTTCCCCCGCGGTCGGGGGGAGTGGTGCAGGCTCCGTGTCCGGTTCCGTCAGATCTTCTTGTTCACTCTCGTCAATGTCAAACTCGTGATCGAAGTCCTCGATTCCTTCCAGTGCCGGCATGGACTCAGCCCCAGGCGCCTTGCCGGCCTCTTTTTCTTCATGATCAGAGGGCTCTTCCATGCGAGCGGCTTTTTCTTCACTTGTTTCTATGTCATCCCGTTCGGTTGATTCAGGGGGGAACGCTGTAAACAGGGTACGGCATACACTGCAACGTACTTTGGAACCGGTTGGTTTAATGCGGGTTTCATCAAGGTTAAACTTTGTTGAACACGTATCGCAGGTGATAATCATTAAAACCCCTTGTGTTTATAATTTCAGATCATAAATTTCCGGCAGATATCGAAATCTTTCATTATAATCAAGTCCATACCCTACAATGAATCCTTTTTCAAGGGTAAAACATGAATAATCCACATTAATTCGGGTTTCCCGTCTCTCACATTTGTCAATCAGGGTGCAGATTTTTACGGATTTTGCCTCCAGATCCTCCATATGGTTTTTCAGGGCGACGATGGTGCGCCCTGTGTCCACAATGTCTTCCACCAGAATAATGTGTCGTCTGGCAACGGAAAGGTCCGGTTCCTTGGTAAACTCGATTTTTCCCTTGCTCGCTGTGCCTTCGTAACTGGAAGCGCCGATCAGGTCGATTTCATGTTCAATGGTCATCGCCCTTGTCAAATCAGCCAGAAAAATGTAGGAACCTTTCAAAACCCCCATCAGGATGGGGTCCTTGCCGCTGTAATCAGTGTCCAGCGCTGCTGCCGTATCTTTGATTTTTTTTTTGATCTCGGCTTTTGAGATCATCGGTACAAGCTCAGTCATAAATATGTCTTATAACCCGGTTTCACGTAATTTTTCAACAAGATTTTTTTGCTCCTCGGTGAGCGATCTGGGAAATAAGACATGGATGACGACATACAAATTCCCGGTCCCGCTTTTTTTCATATACGGTACTCCGTGGCCGGTAAGCCGCATTTTCGACTTATGCCCCGTGCCTGCGGGGACGTTGAGACTGATTTCCTTGCCTGCCGGAGTGGACACGCTTACTTTGGTGCCGAGAAGTGCATCCGAAAGTTTGATTTCTTTTCTGGTGTATATGTCGTTGCCGTCGAGTTCATACCCGATGGGAGGCAGCGGTTTGGATTTCAGATAAAGATCGCCGTTTTCACCGCCGTAAGGACTTGCCTCTCCCTTTCCTGCGATTCTGATTTTTTTGCCCGCGGTCATCCCTTTCGGAATTGTGACGGTGACGGTTTTGCTCCGGCCCCCTTCGTTCACGGTCAACGTCTTTTTGGTACCGTTGATGATTTCATCCAGATTCAGGGAAATTTCATGCTCAATATCATTGCCTTTCGTCTGCCGGCGGCCGGTATGAAAGCCGCCGCCCATACCGAACGGATCAGCCCCGGCTCCTCCCCTCGAGGTGAATGTGGGGCCGCCCCGGCTGAATCCGCCGCCGAAATTCTGTGAAAACCCCCTGGCCGAACCGCCGCCGAAGCCGAACTCTCTCAGGATATCGCCGAGATCGAAATCCTTGAAAATATCTTCCTGGGAGTATTGCTGCTGGAAATTTTCAGAGCCGTACGTGTCATACTGCTTGCGCTTTTCCGGATCGCTCAGTACTGCATACGCCTCGCTGATTTCCTTGAATTTGGCCTCGGAATCCTTATCGCCTTTTGTTTTGTCCGGATGGTATTTCTGTGCAAGTTTTCTGTACGCTTTTTTTATTTCATCATCAGATGCGGTTTTGTCCACACCGAGTATTTTGTAATAATCTTCCGCCATTTCTTACCACTTCCTTTTTCCTGTTGTTTCAAGATGAATGTTGTATTGGAAACCGGCTGTTGTCTTTTGTTTGAATAGTATTAAAATAATTAATAATCGGCGCGTGTCAAGAAGCCCTGTTCTTCTGAAATTCTGTAATTGCAACCAGTAAAACGGAAATTGCGGCCGGAGTGATCCCTTCGATCCTCGATGCCTGGCCCAGCGAGGCCGGCATTATGGTTTCCAGTTTTTCCCTGATTTCATTGGAAAGACCGTGGACGGTTCCATAGTCCAGGCTTTCCGGGATTTTGATGCGTTCGAGATCCCTGTATTTCTCGATTTCTTTTTGCTGACGCTGTATGTATCCCTCGTACTTGACTTCGATTTCCACCTGTTTTTTGATCCGGCTGTCGAGTGGATCCGGAGCCGGGCTCAATGCCTCCACATCCCGGTACGATATCTCCGCCCGTTTGAGAAGACGGTCGAGATCGATCCCGGTGGAGATCGGGCTCGTCCCCTTTTCTTCCAGGTACTCGTTCACGGACCGGTTCGGCTTGAGAACCGTGGTTTTGATCCGTTGAATTTCACCTGCCGCAGACTCTTGTATCCATATTGTCCGTTTCAGGGAGTCATCGTCCAAAAGTCCCAACTCGTGGCCTTTTTCAGCGAGTCTCAGGTCCGCGTTGTCCTCCCGGAGCATGAGCCGGTATTCCGCCCTCGAGGTAAACATTCGGTAGGGTTCGTTCGTTCCCCGGGTGACGAGATCATCGATCATGACCCCGATGTAGGCTTCGGAACGGTCCAGGATAAAAGGAGGCCGATCCTGGATGCGGCAGGCCGCGTTGATGCCCGCCATAAGACCCTGGGCTGCGGCTTCCTCGTAACCGGAGGTTCCGTTTACCTGCCCGGCGAGAAACAGGTTGGCAACTTTTTTCGTTTCAAGGGAAGGGGTCAGTTCCAGCGGGTTGATGTAGTCGTATTCAATGGCATAGGCCGGCCGAATGATCTCGGCCTCTTCCAGCCCTTTCACCGACCGGACGAATTCCACCTGGATTTCCATGGGAAGACTGTTTCCAAGCCCGCTTGCATAGATTTCTTTTGATGAAAGCCCTTCGTATTCGAGAATGACCCGGTGGGAATCCCGGTCCGGGAATTTGACCACTTTGTCTTCAAAAGAGGGACAATACCGGGCGGATCTCCCTTTGATCCCTCCTCCGTAGAGGGCGGAGTTTTGGATGTTGTTTTTGACGATCTCAAGGGATCTTTTACCGGTTGCGCCCATGTAGCTCGGCAACAGGGGAAGGACGGGCGCTTCAGCGGAAAATGAAAACGGAGTCGGCCGCTCGTCCGACTCCTGCAGGGTGAAACTTTCAAAATCGATGCTGTCCGCGTGGATCCTGGGCGGTGTGCCGGTTTTCATCCGGCCCATGGTGAATCCTCTCTCAGACAGGGCGCGGGCAAGCCCGTTGGAGGCAAATTCCCCTGCTCTGCCGGCATCAATGGATACCGTGCCGATATGCACCCGTCCTTTAAGGAAAGTTCCGGTTGCAATGACCACACAACGGGCCGAGTAGCCGAATCCGGTGTTGTCCACGATGCCGGTGACCGAACCGTTTTCCATGACCAGCTCTTCAGCGGTGGCCTGTTTGATGTCGAGATTTTCCGCGGTTTCCACAGCGGTTTTCATGTTTTGGTGGTAAAGGGATTTGTCGTTCTGGGTCCGGGTGGAGTGGACCGCAGGGCCTTTCCGGGTGTTGAGCGTACGGTACTGGATGGCTGACCCGTCCGTGGCTTTCGCCATCCGGCCGCCAAGCGCATCGATTTCCTTGACCAGCTGGCCTTTTGCCATTCCGCCGATGGACGGGCTGCACGGCATGGCTGCGATTTTGTCGATATCCATGGTCAAAAGCAGTGTGGCACATCCCATTTTCGCGGCGGCGAGCGCGGCCTCGCATCCGGCATGGCCGGCACCGATCACGGCCACGTCATATTGTTTTTTGTAAAAGCTCATATCCTTCCAAACTCATGTCGCCTTTGTCAAATTCGCCCGTTTTACCGGGCAAACTTGAAAAATATTCCGTTCAGATCTACTATATACCCGAACGGATTGTTTTTCAAGATTGAAGCAAAGGGACGGCAATGACACAAAATAACAGATACAATGACTACAACTCTTATCTGCGGTCCACCTTTCAGGAACGGGTCCAGAAGATCGTGATCGATTCCGGTCTCTCCTGCCCGAACCGGGACGGCACCCTGTCCTCGGGCGGCTGCATCTACTGCAATTCAAAGGGGTCCGGTACCGGGGCCTTTGGACGGGGACAATCGATCAAAGAACAGGTGGAGGCGGGAAAAGAGGCCATGCGGAAACGGTACAAGGCAAAAAAGTTTCTGGCCTATTTCCAGTCCTATACCAACACCTATGCTTCATGCGCTCATTTGAAATCCATGTTCGATCAGGCCCTGTCCGCAGAAGGAATGGCGGGAATGGCGGTGGGAACCCGTCCGGACTGCGTGGACGAAGAAAAAATCGATCTTCTGGCCTCCTATACAAACGAGTACCTGGTATGGGTCGAATACGGGGTTCAGTCCGTGCATGACAACACCCTGGCCTTGATCAACAGGGGCCATACCTTTGAATCTTTCCGCCGGGCGGTGCAAATGACCCGTTCGGCAGGCATCCGTGTATGCGCCCACGTGATCCTGGGGCTTCCCGGGGAAGACCGGCGGATGATGTGCGAAACAGCCGAGGAACTGGGCAGGCTGGGCATTGACGGCGTAAAAATCCACCTGCTTTATGTGATCCGGGGGACCCGGCTGCACACCATGTGGCAAAACGGAAACTATACCTGCATGGAACAGGAGGAATACGTGGAAGCGGTATGCGATTTTCTTGAAAGACTGCCGGCGGACGTTGTGATCCAGCGCCTGACAGGCGATCCCCATCCGGAAGAGCTGGTCGCCCCCCAATGGGCGAGGCGGAAAAACGAGACTCTCGGAATGATCCGGAACCGGCTGGAACAGCGGGACACCCGGCAGGGAAAAAAGGCGGAACCGGCACCGTAGGTCAGATACCGGTTAAGGCAGGGACCGGAACCCGGAAGAATACAACGGGGTCAAGCTGCCGGATTCGTCTTTTTTGATGATCAGGCATTCGGTGTTCTCCAGGCGGTTGACAAGTTCGAGCCCTTTGTCAATGTCCATGACCATCAGGGCGGTGGCAAGCCCGTCCGCGAATGTGCAGTCGGCTGCTGCAACCGATGCGCTTACCACGCGGTTGTCCACGGGACGCCCGGTCTTAGGGTCGATAATGTGGGAAAAGGTCCGGCCGTTGATTTGAACGAAATTGCGGTACGTGCCGCTGGTGGCAAGGGCTTTGTCTTTCAGGGACACGATGCGGTACGGTGATGAATCCGCAGCCGCACCGGAAGGATCGCTGATACCGATCCGCCACTTGTCCCCTTTTGCATTTCGGCCCGAGGCAAAGACCTCCCCTCCGATTTCCACCAGGTAGCGGGTAAAACCGGAATCCTGTAAAACCCGGGAGACGGAGTCCACTCCGAATCCCTTGGCAATGGATCCCAGATCCAGTTCCAGTCCGGCCTTCTTTTTTAAAATCCCTTTTTTTGAAAGCAGCACCTTGTCGAATCCGGTTCGTTTCATCTGCCGTTCAATTGCCTTTTGATCCGGGATCTTTTTCGCTTTTCCGCCCGGGCCGAAGTTCCAGAGCTCCGAAAGGGGTTTGACGGTTCCGTCCCAGCCGCCATCGGTGAGGTGATAAATCCGCTCGGCTTTTTTCATCACCCGGAAAAAGTCATTCGATATATTCAACCATTGATTTTCGTCCGCCCGGTTGAAACGGGAAATTTCGCTTTTGGGGCTGAATACGGACATCTGCCGGTTGATCATTTTCAGCTTGACATCAATTTTTTCTTTTAAAAGGCGGGCGTCGACCTGTTTCCGGGTTGCCACGGTAACCTGGTAATAGGTGCCCATGGTCCGGCCGGAGATCCGGTATGATTTCCAGATCCCTGCATCAGCCTTTGCCGGAAGTACCAGGCAGAGCAGGAGAACAAGGGTGATGGCCGGCCGGAAAAATACAAAATGAAATACGTTCAATCGATCCTCCTTGCATTTTTGACTGGATTCAGTATAACGGAAACTGAAGGTTTTGCAAGACAGCTGCAAACCACGGTGAATTCGTTCTGATTTTCGGGCAGGGGGCCGGATCGGCAGAGATAGAATCCGTTCCCCCTGCATCGCGGAGCCAGGGAGGGTAGGAACATGGAAAAGAGGGAGTATATTGAAAAGGCATTGTCCCTCGGCGCAAGCGACGCCGCGTGGATCCGTGTGCAGGACATCCGGATAGATGACCGGTTTCCGGGGTACTGCAAAGAACCCGGATGCAGCGGCTACGGCCGGTCCATGAGCTGCCCGCCCCATGTGATGGGGCCGAAGAAATTCAGGGAATACATCGCCCGGTTTGAAAACGCGTTGGCGTTCAAGTTTGATATTCCCTGGGAGATCCTGGTCAGCGAGGACCGGTATCCGGTTTTCCGGGTGCTGCATGAAACCGCCACCTCGCTTGAAGCGTATGCCGTACAGGACGGGTATGTCCTTTCCAAGGCATATGCCGGGGGATCGTGCAAGAATATTTTCTGCAGCGGGCACAAGGACTGCAATGTTCTGTTCGGAACCGGCGAGTGCCGTAACCAGGGGGTTTCCACCCAGTCCATGTCCGGCAACGGGGTTGACTTTCAACAGATCGTCAAGTCTCTTTCCTGGAATGACGGACTGGATAAATCAACAGGCGTTATCGCCGGGATCGTCCTGGTCGGATAAAACAGATGCTGCCGGAACAGTCAAAGGCGGATTCCGGGGGCAGCCCGCCGTAACCCCTCAATCCAATTTCTAAAAAATCAATACCAAATCTCCAATTCCGGAACCAGAGAGTCAGCCTCATCACAGACCAGTTCAAGAATATACTCGCAAATTTTTTGTGGTTGATGATAGGTTTTGATCTGCAAACGCTCGATCCGTTTGATCCTTCAAACACAACAGGGTTCTTTATCTTTTACGGCGGATTTGGGGATACGGTCTTTGCTTGACACAGGAGTGGTTAGCCGGTATTGTAAATACTGGGATCAGGGGAGTTCCTTTGATGTCAGACAATTTTGTATATGAATTGACAGGAGACCTACGTATGGA